>JACOMT010000100.1:0-6731 GCA_014623385.1 Paracoccaceae bacterium | reverse complement strand
ATCCGCCCGACGATCCAGACATGCATTTCAGTGCCGACACGCAAGCGCGGTGGGTCAGGAATGGCTCAAAGACTACACCGGGCTACGGAAGATGACATCCAACGGCTTTGCCCGCCCGGACGAGGCCCGGACAAGGAAAGCTTCATCGACAAGGTCCACAAAGGGCACCTGCGAACCGGGTCGGGAGCCCCAGGTTTGATACCATGGTCGAAAGGGCGAACGCGCAGACGGGTATTGGTTGACAGGGCCTGTGCCAGCAAGGCCCCCTGCGCGGTCACCATCGCGGACGGGAGATCACGCGAAGGCCGCCTGTCATCGACCCCTGCCCTGCGTGCCCGGGGAAAACGCGGGGGCAAGCGGATCTCCAAACGCCGCTTGAGGGATTGAGCAATGCCTATACCACGATGAAGCACCGCCCGATATGTCGGGCTGGACAAAACAAAACGCCCGACTGGCGATGGCGGCAATCGGGCAGAACCTGCGGAGTGTCACAAACGGGATCACCCTCAACCCGCAAACACCGGCAATCGCATAACCGGACCACCAAAACCACTTTGCCCGCTGTAATGCCGGGTAAGGCCAGCGGACCGGACAGAATGGCCAAATCAACGCGTTCGCCGAACATCACACGCTCACGCAGAGGTCTTAGGCGGTGCATTGATCTGGCTGACCCGGATACTACCGCAATTCGTCCCAAGAGTTCACCAGCGTCCGGTCCCTGCCTGCCACATCAGCGAAAACCGCTGCATCGCCGTGCTGTGGACCAGCACGCCTTGCCTGACACGGCGCGGGTCGCGCCGCACGGCGCGCAGAATTGATTCAGTTTGCCATCCCGCCAGAGCAGCCGCCCGTGGAATGCGGTCCCGGGCAGCACGGGCGGCGCGTAGACGGTCCCGGGCGCGCCCTGCCAACTGGTGCAGGCCTTCGTCCGTCCCATCGACCAGCGGAATGCGTTTGCGCGCCTCTAGTTCGGGGACCGCCCGCAACCAATTGGCGACCCCGGCGGCCCAACCAACGTCCCGCATCGCCTGTTCATCGGCATCGCCCAGGACATGCCCCGCCACCCAAAACAGCCCGCCAGAGGTGGCATCGATATAGGCGTCGAAATGATCCTGATCCTCAAACGGATCCGTGTAGATGTCCCACCGGCGCATCACGATCAGCGTATCGAGCACCGGTGCCAGATCAGGCGGCAGAAATCTGGCCAGCGGGCACACAACCTCGTGCCGCCGGACGCGACCACCATTTGCGATCTCGTCAATCGCGTCGCGCCACCATTGCAGGCGCATCTCGGCAATCATCGTTTCTTTGGTGACCCAGGGGGCGCGCGCAACCTCTAGGTTAAAGGCATAGAGCGGAAACAGCACGGCCCGTGCCGCGGGTGGTGCCGCCATGATCGCACGAAACCGGTCCGGATCGGACCGGTGCACTAACCCGGCACAGGTCGCTGTATCCGCGTCAAGCCGGATCGGATCGGTCATGGAGCAGCTTCCACCGTATGGCGTCTAGCAACGCCTCGAACGAGGCATCGACGATATTGGGCGACACGCCGACGGTGGACCAATATCGCCCTGCCCCATCCTCGCTGTCGATAATGACCCGTGTTACTGCCGCGGTGCCGCCCTGGGTTATCCGCACCTTAAAATCTACCAGCCGCATATCCGACAGCTGGTCTGAAAAACGGCCCAGATCCTTGGCAAGTGCCCGCCACAGTGCGTTGACCGGGCCGCGGTCACTGCCCGTCTCGTCATGGGACTCCGAGACCGAGAGTTTCTTTTCCCCATCCACCTTGACCACGACAACCGCCTCGGACAGGGAAACCATACTATTGTACTTGTTCCTCCGACGCTCGACGGTGACGCGGTAGCGTTTGACTTCGAAAAACCTGGGCAAGCGGCCGAGCTCATCCAGTGCAAGCAGCTCGAAACTCGCCTGTGCCGTGTCATAAGAATACCCATGAACCTCGCGCGCCTTGATCCGTTCCAGAATGCGGGCCAGTGCCGGGTCGCCCTTGTTTACCGAGATGCCTGCATCGGACAAACGTTTACGCAAGTTCGACTGCCCTGCCTGATTCGACATGGGGATGATGCGCGTATTGCCAACGGTTTCGGGTGGCACATGTTCATAGGTCGCCGGATTTTTGATAATCGCGCTGGCGTGCAGCCCGGCTTTGTGGGCAAAGGCGCTGGCCCCGACATAGGCGGCCTGTTTTTGTGGTACGCGATTCAGAATATCATCCAACATCCGGCTGATTCGGGTGATATCGGTTAGCGCCTCTGGTGTCACATTGGTTTTAAACCGGCTGGCATAGGGTTGTTTCAACAGCAGCGTCGGAATCAGGGCGATCAGGTTGGCATTGCCGCAGCGTTCGCCAAGCCCGTTCAGCGTACCCTGGATCTGACGCGCACCCGCATCCACCGCCGCCAGGGAACCGGCGATGGCGGTCTGGGTGTCGTTATGCGTGTGAATACCCAGCCGATCACCGGGGATACCCGCTGCAATCACCTCGCGCACAATGCGCCTGATCTCATCCGGTAGCGTGCCGCCATTGGTATCGCACAGCACGATCCAGCGCGCTCCAGCCCCAAGTGCGGCCTGGCAGACAGAAAGCGCATAGTCCGGGTTGGATTTGTAGCCATCAAAAAAATGTTCGGCATCAAACAGCGATTCACGCCCTTGCGTTACGATATGTGCCATAGAGGCAGCAACGTTTTGGATGTTTTCGGCCAATGAGACACCCAGCGCCTCTGTCACATGGAAATCATGGGACTTTCCAACCAAGCACACCGCGCCCGTTCCGGCATTCATAACAGCGGCCAGTACATCGTCATTTTCCGCCGACTGCCCCGACCGCTTGGTCATGCCAAAGGCGGTCATCCGGGCCCGCGTCTGCGGAGCCGCATCGAAAAAGGCGGAATCGGTCGGGTTCGCCCCAGGCCAGCCGCCTTCGATATAATCCACCCCCAATTGGTCAAGTACTGCGGTGACCTGTCGTTTTTCGTCGACCGAGAACTGTACACCCTGGGTTTGCTGGCCATCGCGCAGGGTGGTATCATAAAGATAGAGACGCTCCATCACCGCGCCCTCGTACCCCGGTACACTTTGGTCATGTCGGTCATGTCAACCCCTCCAGTTTCGCGGCATCAAAGTCGGCACCGGGCACCAGTTCGACGCCCGCTTTGTTCATCCGGACTTGGATCCCGGCAGCTACAAGGGCTGTCTTCATTGCGTCGACTGAGGAAAAATCCCTGCTCTCCATCGCCGCCGCACGCAAGTTCACGAGTTTGCTGGCCAGTGCGGACAAGTCCGCGTCTGCCAGGGTGTCCCAACCCGCGAGTTCATCGGTCAGTAAACCCAGCAACTGCGCCGAAGCAAGCAGCACCGGGGCATCCCCTGCACCGGCAAGACGATGCAGTTCTGCCAGAACGCCGGCCGTGTTCAGATCATCCGCCAGAGCAGTCAGGACCGGCTTGGCAATCTCTAACGGTGCGACCCCTGCCGTCAATGCGCGCCATTTGCGCAAGATGGCTTCGGCATCCCGCGCCTTTTCCACTGTCCAATCCATCGGCTTGCGATAATGCGTCGACAGCAACACAAACCGGATCACCTCGCCAGGAATACCCTGATCCAGGAGGTTGCGGACGGTAAAGAAATTGCCCAGCGACTTGGACATTTTTTTACCTTCGACCTGTAGCATTTCGTTATGCATCCAGACTTGAGCAAAACGGCCATCCGGATGCGCACAGCAGCTTTGCGCCAACTCGTTTTCGTGATGGGGAAACATCAGGTCATTCCCGCCACCATGCACATCAAAGCTTTCGCCTAACAGCTCATGCGCCATAGCCGAGCATTCGATGTGCCAGCCCGGTCGCCCTCGACCCCACGGGCTGTCCCAGCCAGGCAGATCGTCTGTTGACGGCTTCCACAACACGAAATCCATCGGATTGCGTTTATAAGGGGCTACTTCCACCCGTGCGCCTGCGATCATGTCGTCGACAGACCGGCCCGACAACGCGCCGTACTCAGTATAACTGTCGACAGCAAACAGGACATGCCCCTCAACGGCATAGGCATGATTCCTGGCAATCATCCCCTCAATCATCGCAATCATCTGCGCTATGAACCCGGTTGCACGCGGCATATGATCGGGTACCAGCGTGCCAAGTGCTGCCATGTCCTCAAGGTACCACACGATCATTTCGTCCGACCGCTCGATAATCAGCTCTTCGAGCGTGCCTTTGGCCCCAGCGGCTTTGCGTTTTTGCGCCGCTTCATTGATCCGGTCGTCCACATCCGTGAAATTCCGCACATAGGTCACGGCATCCGCGCCATAAACCTCGCGGAATAGCCGGTAGAGCACGTCAAAGACCAGCACAGGCCGCGCGTTGCCGACATGGGCGCGATCATACACCGTGGGGCCACAGACATACATCCGGACATTGGACGGATCGAGGGGTGTGAACACTTCTTTCCGGCGGGTCCGGCTGTTTGTAAGCTTGATCTCGATCATTGCAAAAGTCCTTGGCCTGGCGCACCGAGGGCCTGGCAATTCTGCTCATATCATAAAAGAAAACGTCAGAAACCGGCCCGCTGCATAAAGTTCAGCAGGGAATGCAACCAGTAATAATGGTCGACACAAGGTCCATACGCACAACCACAAAGATACGGCCCGCACCTGGTCAAGCCAGATCATGGAACGGTCTACCCAAGCATAGCTGACGTCTGTGAACGCGATAGTGCCAAATCCGTTGAAATAAAGCCGCTTGCCGGGCTCATAGCCCGCATGGCTGTGCGGTTCTAAACCAGTGGCTTTGACCTTCACCCCCTAGTGTTCACCGCATTTGTGGGTACCCCTGATACTAGGGGTCAATGCCGACATAATGAGCCGACATAATGAATTGCGTGAAGCGGCTGTAAACCTCATTGACACGCTGGTGCACGGACACATGGCGGGCTGACCGAAGAAATTCTAAAAACATCTGCGAGGAATGGGCCATAACCTGCAGATCAGGTTCTGGTCGGCAACCAAATTATAGGCCCAGCTATCACTGGGCGTCTTTATGCTTTATCCTTACCCTCAACTGCATCCTCCATCTTTCTCAAAGTCTTCTCTACCGTCTGCTTCTTTCTGTCCATAATCTCAGCGATATCTTTACTTTCTGCACCTAAAGCCTTGTAAGCAGCCATTTTGATAGCCTCATCAAAGGTCACATTTTTTGAACCTTGTTTTCTACCCATGTTTGTATTCCTTTCTTGTTACTATGCCTTGTTACGAAGAGCGACATAAGAGCATCAAATCGCCTTTTCAAGACCAGAGACACGTCTGTGTTCCGAATATTTGGAGATCCGTTGAACCGGACAGACGTTTCACAGCAAGTTCCAGGATGCGTATGTGCGGCATTCAGCTGGCAATGTTGACGCAAGAACAGGGTGCCAAGATACCGGCAAGATACCGGGTTGTGTCGGTACTGTTCGGCGTTGGGAAGATCACTTTAGAGGCGGATGGCACAAAGGGTCCTATATGACCGTCGCCTTGGAAAGCTTGCCAGCAACCGGATTCCAACCGACGCCGCGGCTTCGAGCGTTGCGCATTCCCGATTTGATGTGCACCCCAGCCCTGTGCCCCCTGCCGTAATCGGCGGCAATGGGTAGTGCATGAACCGTTCGAAGCAGATCACGGGACTGACAGAAAGACGTGTTTTTGCCCGCACACCGGATGATTCCCGATGGCAGTACTGACCCAGGTCGGGGAACATGACAAAGGACACGGATGCGGCGCACGCCTCGGCTGCGGGCGGGCACAAGCCCTGGCCAGCTAGCGGGTCGGGAACGGAAAAACATCCGGTGCAGAAACCCGAACAATGCCCGGGTTTATGCACATGGATTCGAGGCGCTAGGAACAGGCACCACCTGAACGTTTACCATAAACCCATGTCGGTTTTAGAGGTCAGTTTTGGCCAAGCATTGCTCGACAGCTTACCGCACACACTGTGACATTATGATTGAAAAACAATTGCCAGGGTCCAGGGTGCATTATGGAACTGCTGGGACGGCGGTGCATATGGTTGATATCGACACGCACCCCTAACGCGAAAGCACGTTACAAGACCTGCGCGATGCGGCCCGGACACTGACACACTGGAAAACGTTCATTTAAAGTTCATTTCTTGCGAAGCCCCATGGGCGCGCGGGACATTCCGGGCAATCGCGAAATAGACCTGAACACGGTTTATTCCTGCACATCCGGGACCAAGAAACACATCGGCATATCGATCATCGAGCTCGGCTTTGTGCCCGATATAATGGGAATGCTCTACATGAGCGCGGGTAGCGCGGGTAATTTCCGCAAACGCCCGTTCATGTCGAATTCCAACTGTTTCGTCGTGCCCCCGATGAAGTTCGCGACCGCATGTATCAAGGGCGGCATGCCGGTCCTGCTGCTCTCGGCCGGGCTGGCCGGGCCCGGCACCGTCTACCGTGGTCGGCGCGATTGTTCAGGCGGTGGCCGAGTGCCTGGGCGGTCTAGTCTATGTCAGTGCGGGGCAACCTGGGCATCCGGCAATTTTTGGAACCTGGTCTTTTGGCTTGGATCTGCACAGCGGGACGATGTCTATCGGGTCAGGCGAACAGGCGTTGTTGACCGCCGGTTGCGTACAGATGCACGTGTATCACGGCATTCCGGGCGGGGCTGCGGCGGGTGCGAGCAACAGCAAGATACCGGATATGCAGGC
>JACOMT010000099.1 GCA_014623385.1 Paracoccaceae bacterium | reverse complement strand
GCGACAGGCTGGCCACCTTCCATGAGGAACAGATGCCATGGTGTCACGCGCATCGCGCAGGCCTCGCTATGCAACAACAGCTGAGCGAGGTCGCCAGCCACCATCTGACCAAACCGCGCGCCATAGACAGGCCCCAAATCATGTGGCCCTGGTTGCAACGGGGACATCGGCGGTTCGGACCTTAGGATGCTGCCATGCACGCGGCGCACTACATCTCGCATGCGCTGTTCATCCCGGTAGCGCATATCCATAAACCAGTGCACAAGATCCAGCGTGGTATCCACCATCGTGTCTTCGTCCGTTTCTGTGCCCTCTGAAGCGCCGTCGGCGCGCACCTGCAGGATACCAACCGCATTATACTCAATGCGTATGTCTGCCGGATCGCCAGATAAGACAGGCTTGTCGCCGGTATCCAGTGCAAATCCAAACTTGCCAGGCAGGTCCGGGAATTCACTCAATCGCGACACCAGCATATGATAGAGACGGTCGGTGATGTTGCCGGGCGACCAAAGCGGCGGCACCAGAATATTGCGCCGTTGTTCGATTTCAGGTTTGGTATCCAACAGATCTAGTTTGGCCAAACCATCCAGCAACGCGATGTGGTCCCGTTCGGCAACGCCCCGGATTTGCAGATTTGCCCGGTTGGTCAGGCCGATGGTCCCGTTGCCATACCGGTCCGACTGATTGCACAGCCCAAGGGCCTGTGCCGCTGTCAAACGCCCCTGATGTGGGCGGATGCGCACCACCAGACCATCGCCCGACATCATCGGGCGATGTGCGCCGGGGCACCATCCACGGACGATACCGGTCATCCCAACCGCTCCATCCGGTCGCGGATCGAATTGCGTCGCGTCTGCCACAGCCCGGTATCCATCAACCTGGCAAATCGGTTTTGCATCGCGCGATGGGCATCCGGGTTCGCCTCTTGCAGGAAGCGGTCCACCTTGGCATCCCCTAGGGTTGCATCGTGAAAGAGGTCAAAGAGATGTGCATCTACCACGCCCGCCAAATGGGCAAAGGCGGCCATGTGATCCAGCGTCTCCGCGATTTCTGCAGCCCCGCGAAAGCCGTGGCGCTGCATCCCGGCGATCCATCCCGGATGGGCGGCACGGGCATGGACGACGCGGGCAATCTCTTCGGACAGTCCGCGCACGCGCGGCGCATCGGGGCGGGTAATATCCATATGATACAGCACGGCGGTGCCACCCGTCTGTGCCTTGGCGGCGGCGAAACCTGCCTCACTAGTGGCATAGTCCGGGGCGAGCAAAAGATCGGATTCCGCCAGATCTTGCAGGTGAACAAAGCTGTCCGCCGCTGCAACCCGCGCGGCAATGCCGTCAGGGTCATGCGTGACGTCGCCGTGATCCAGAGCATAGGCGCTAGCAGCCATCCAGGCCTCCCCGGCGGCCTTGCGCCCGGCGTCAGAATAGTCCCCGGTCGCTACATCCATACCCAAACCATAGCGGCCGGGTGCCGGACCATAGACGCGGTGGTCGACACCGCGTCCGGAAAAGGGGTTCCAATCTGCTGCCTCATCCCTTTTTGACACCGCAACGATGGCTTGCCCAAAGAGTGTGGGCAGGGTCGGGAACACGTCCCGGAAAAGGCCCGAGACCCGCAGGGTCACATCAATGCGGGGCCGTTCCAGCAATGTTATGGGCAGAATTTCGACTCCTGACACACGCTCGGACCCGTCGTCCCAAACTGGCTTTGCTCCAAGCAGGTGCAGAGCCATGGCAAATTCCTCGCCCGCCGTCCTCATCGTCGCCGACCCCCACAGATCGACGATCATGCCTTTAGGATAGTCGCCTTCGTCTTGCAAATGGCGGCGTACCAGTTCTTTGGCCAGTTTAACGCCCTGGGCGTATGCGGCACGCGTTGGCACGGAACGCGGGTCAGTTGTGTATAAGTTTCGACCGCTGGGCAAGACATCGCTGCGTCCGCGATAGGGAGATCCGGACGGCCCGGCGGCAATGCGCCGACCATCCAGTGCATGCATCAGCGCCCTGCGCTCCGCCTGCGCCGACGGGGCGGCGTCAAAGGCATTCTGCGATGTCGGCGCACGCCCCCAGATGTGTAACCCGTCGCCGAACTGGCTTTCTTTAATGTCACAGACAAAGCGGTCGATCCGCATGATCGCCTCGCTAGTACAAGTCGCTGTGTCAAGGCCCAGGTCATGTTCCACGCCAAGTGCACGGGCCTCGCCCCGGATATCGTCTTGCAGCCGATCTCGCCGTTTCGGGTCCAGCCCGTCGGCGTTGGAAAACTCGTCCAGCAATGCCTCAAGATGCGCCAGATTTTCCGGTGTGCCGCTGTCTTTCAACGGCGGGGGGATGTGGCCTAGGGTGACGGCCCCGATGCGCCGTTTGGCTTGGGCCGCCTCGCCCGGATCGTTGACGATAAACGGATAAATGACCGGCATGCCGTGGGTCAGCGCCTCGGGCCAGCAAGTGTCGGATAGGGCGACGGCCTTGCCCGGCAGCCATTCCAGCGTGCCATGGGCACCCACGTGGATCAGCGCGTCAACCTGTTCGCGCAGCCACAGATAAAAGGCGACATAGGCATGGCGGGGAGTGCGGGACATATCGTGATATTCGTCTGCGCGCAGCTTGGGCATCCCGCGTTCTGGTTGCAACGCCACGATGGCGTGCCCCCGCCGCGTGGCGGCAAACCGAAACGCCCCATCCAGGAATGCCGGGTCGTCCTGTGGTGCACCCCAGACGGTTTGCAGATCAGATTGCAGGGGTTCCGGCAGCGTGGCCAAAGCCTGATGATACGCGTTAACTGACCAGGATAAGTCCTCTGTGCTCAAAGCTGTGATCAGCGGCTGACCGGGCACGACCGCATAGCCCTCTATCAAAAGATCATCCAGAATGGCGTCGGTTGAGGAAAGCGCATCCAATCCTACGGCGTGGGCCATGTTCCAATCCTTGCCCGGATAGGTGGACAAAACGATGGCAAGCCGCCGAGCCGCGACCGGGCGTTGACCAAGGGTGACCCAAGCGGTGACGCGATCCGCGATGGCATTGACGCGCCCAGTATGGGCCCGATGTGCAAAGCGGGAATATTGCAGATTCGGATCTCGGCACCCCGGCTCTTTGAACGATGCCACGCCGCCAAATACGCGCCCATCCACCTCTGGCAAAACGACATGCATGGCCAGATCCGCAGGGGACAAGCCGCGTTCGGCAGTTGCCCAATCCTTGCGTCGGGCGGTGGACAGGGCGACCTGAAACACCGGCACCTCGGCGGCATCAAGCGGTGAGATGCCCGCGCTGCCCTTGCCGGAAAAGGATGTGGCATTTACAATCGCGACGGGATTGATGATGCACAGCGTATCAGCCAGCCAAGCAGCGGGGCCCGGCACCTTGAGCGATGGGGCAAAAAGGCCAATCACCTGAAATCCGCGCTGGCGAAAGGCCATAAACAGCGTCTTGATCGGTGCTAGATCTGCAGCGGTCAGATAAGACCGGTAAAAAGTGATCGCAATTCGGGGCAGCGATGCGTCGTCCAATGCCATGTCCATATCGCAAACGCCTAATTCTGGCGTCCATATCCCGGCTTCTGGCACGGTTTTGGCACCCGCCACCGGCCCAGCATAAAGCCCGGTTGCTAGCGCCATTTGTGCCAAAGCGGCTTGGGTCGCGACGGCACCACCCTGATCACACAAATGTTGTAACCGCCGCAGGGTCGATACCGGCAGGGTAGACACGGCATCCAGACGGTCATCTGTGCGCCCGTCTGCCGACAGTACCGCGAGAGCGATCTCTTTCTCCCGTGCCAATGCCTCGACCTGTTGAATGCCGTAGGACCAATAGGGCAGGCCGCCGATCAGGCGGATTAGAATACCCTTGGCCCCGGCCAAAGTTTGATCGACATAGGTATCGACCGACAGCGGATGTTTCAGTGCCGTCAGATTGGCCAGCCGCAGGGTTGGCATCTTATCTTCCGCACCGCCGCCACGATGCCATCCTGCTGCAAAAGCTCCCAAGTCGCTGTCCGAAAAAGAAAGCACCACGATATCTGCTGGGGCTTGGCCCAGATCTATTGGTGTTTCGGTTTCTTCTAACCCATGGCTTTCGCGAAAAACGACATGCATGTGGGATCACTCGGCGGGTTCGGTGATGCCGGTCAGGATAGCGCGGATGTCATCGGGACGAATGTCGTCATGTTCAGCAATCACAACAACACGGCCCTGGCGCGTCTCTCCCGGGGCCCATGGGCGGTCATATTGATAGCGCACCCGGGCACCGACCGCCTGAACCAGCAACCGCATCTGCTTGCCCACGACAGCGGCATAGCCTTTGATGCGTAAAATATTTAGCTCCTTTGCCAACCGTTCGATCCGGGCGATTAGGACCGCCGGGTCCAGTTGTTCCGGCAAATCCACGACGGTGCTTTTGAAATTGTCATGTTCGTGGTCGTCATGCCCGTCATGATGGCTGGGGCGGGCGTCCATGTCGTCTTCGGCCGCGGTTTCCAGCCCTAGCACCACGCGCACATCAACGATGCCTTCGGTCACTTCAACAACGGGCAGGGGGCGGGGAGCTTCGGCAGTGATGACGGCACGGGCCTTGGCAATCCCATCGGCACCAGCCAGATCAGGCTTGGTCAACAGGATGATATCGGCACAGGAAATCTGATCCTCGAACACCTCGGACAGAGGGGTTTCGTGGTTCAGCGAGTCATCTGCCGCCCGTTGCGCATCCACAGCGGTGACATCGGGGGCAAACCGGCCCGTAGCAACCGCTTCGGCGTCTGCCAGCGCAATGACGCCATCCACTGTTATTTTCGACCGGATACCGGGCCAGGCAAAGGCCTTGAGCAGAGGTTTCGGCAAAGCCAATCCGCTGGTTTCAATCAGAATATGGTCCGGTGGCGGGGTCAACGCCATCAGCACCTCGATTGTCGGAATGAAATCATCGGCCACCGTACAGCAGATACAGCCATTAGCTAATTCCATGATGTTTTCTGCCGGGCATTCCGGGATGGCACAAGCCTTTAGGATATCGCCATCAACCCCGATCCCCCCGAATTCGTTGACCAAAATGGCCAGACGCTTGCCTTGGGGATTTTGCATTATATGACGGATCAGCGTGGTCTTGCCAGACCCCAAAAAGCCAGTGATTACGGTGACCGGGAGTTTTGACAGGTCAGACATTCAAACGTCTCTCATCGGGGGAATGCGGGCGATACAGTTTTTGCGAAAATGTTCGGGCCGTTCGCGCCATTTGACCAGCCCATCCGGCGCATCCCGGTATTTTGCTGCACCGTCATGAACAATTTCGACGGCGGTATCCTCGTGCAGGTTGCCATAAACAAAGCTCCACCGCCCCGGAGCCCTCAGGGCAATCGAACAGCCATGAGAACAGTTGGACAAGCATTCCACTGGTTTCAGCGTTACGCCATCCGGCAGACCGTTGGCCAAGGCCGCGTGCAGCCGTTCGCCTGGCCGCAGGGAATCACCGGCCACGGGTTCCCCGCGCCTGCATTTGACGCAAACCAGCAATTCGATCCTTGATCTGTCAGGCACAGATGGCCCTTTCTTGCGATATGCGGGGGGCGGTCAGCAGGGCAGGCGCAACATTCAGTCCAACCTGACACCGGCACACCCCGTCCGGTTTCGTTTCTTTTTGCACTGGCAGGTCTCCCGGCTTGCAGACGTCAGGCCTGGCCTGTTGGCATGTTCCCCTTCCCGGCCCACTGCACTGGCCAGTGGTTTGGAACAGCCCGTCCGGTCACGGTCGCGGCTGCACTTGGATAACCCTGTCACATTCCCTTTTCATCTGCATATCGCAGACACCAGCATTTGAGCACTTGTGAGCACTTGGCAGAATTGCCCAAGCACATTGCTTTTATCAAGTGCAACTGTTTTGTCAAGCTGGTACATGGTTGCGTGGTTGCACTGGCAACCGTCGTAAACAGCGGGGCACCATCAAGTTGTGGCCGGTAACTTGTGGCCGGTAACGAGGGAACAGAGGCCGCACTGTCGGGAATTTTCTGAACCGAGCAGCCTCCAATGTTAAGATTTGTCCATGTTTGGGCAAGGGTGAAACCGTGCGATGGGGTTCTGTGTACCCCGGAATACGTGGTAAAATCAATCCTTTACTGATCAGGGACTTCATGAAATCCTGTGTTGCCAATTTTGCCCTGATCCTGATGCCCTTTGGCACAATTGCCGCCAAATTGACAGGCAGCTACAGCGGTATTATCGCCGGTGAACGCACGGGAAATGGGCGATCAGGCAGGGTTCATCTGCGTTTGAACACCCGCATACAGCAGTCCGGGGATCATCTGGACATCGCTACATGGACCGAAGGCGACGTGGCATTGATCACGCGCAATTTGCCGGAATGGTGCGATTTTGCCGTTTATGGATTTTTCGTGTCAATCCTTGCCAAGCTGCTGTTCCGTCTGACGGTTCCGCGGACCTCGTTGATTGCGTTGTATGGTGCCTTTGCTGTCGGGGCCTGATGCGGCCCGCAGGCTCTTGGGTATTCGGATGGATTGATGAATGGCCGGAATGCAAATGCGCACTGGTCCTGTTGATCATGCTGATAGCCATTTCGTCCTTCTTGCTCTGCGTATTGCGGATTTTTTGAACAGATTGGCCTGGCCGCGGCAGTAATGCCTGTCGTGTTACGAATGTTGCAAGGTGTCGCTGTGGGCGGCGAACACACCAGTCTAAGTTTATAGTTTAAGTTTAATTGTCTTTCTGTGGGGCAAGTATCAAAAAAACCGGTTGGCGCAACCGGTGGCATCCTGAGCGGTTCGCTGATCTGCGCGATTTTCTCGGGCGTGATGCTGTCTGCTTTTTGCTGGCGTATCTCTTTCATTCCGGGTTACTGGTAGCAGTAGCTGGATTTTTCATCCGATGCGGTATTGATGAGATACTCGTTGAACCCGGTGAAAGCAAGGGGGTACATATACCTGACCCACATATCTACCGTCGTTTCAGGATACGAAACACTGGAACAGAAGAACTAGGGTATCGTTCTGACGGCACTTGATGACGCGGCAAACAAACGGCCTGGCAGATTCGCGTTCCTTGAGCGGTTCCCCGATGAGATCCCTGAGAGTGATGCGCGGTCGCCCAATGATGGTATCTGGACACATTGCAGCCTACGGTCAGGGGGCAAAATGGGCCATTGAGGGATACGGGAATGCAAGACCCAATTCACGGTCAAGACCGGTCCGGTGATGGCAGGCGCGCCCCTGCCACGTCGCACGTGGTGCTTTGTCATGTAGCTGTTCAGGGTCAGGTCGGAGGGTGTCTCTTCAACATGCATGGCGGAAATGACCGGGGTCACACAAAAGACCGCATGGCACATGGATCACCGCACATGGATCACCGACTGAGGGAAGCCATATCGGATAACGGGGGCACACCGGGGCAATCGTCGAGATGGGCGCGACCTGCAGAAGCACAAGGCAAGCGTTTGAATGCGGGCCGGGGATCGGTCGGCAAAGCCGCTGTCTCTAGCTGTAGGGATCCAGCGAATCCCGCAGCCCATCACCCAAAAAGTTGAAGGCCAGGACGACCACGATGATGGGCAGCATCGGGATGGCCGTCCAGGGGTAGATTTCGATCGATGCAAGGTTCTGGGCATCGTTCAACATCACGCCCCAGCTGACCGCAGGTGCGCGTAGGCCCAGGCCCAGGAAGGACAGGGCCGTTTCCCCCAAAATCATTGCGGGAATCGACAACGTCGCGCTGGCGATTAGGTGGCTGGTAAAGTTGGGCAACAGGTGTTTGCGAATTACCCGCCCGGAACTGGCACCCATCATTTCGGCGGCCTGTACGTATTCTTCTTCCCGCAGCGACAGGAATTTGGCTCGAACCGCCCGGGCCAATCCCGGCCAGTCCAGGACGCCCAGGATCAGCGAGATGATGAAAAAGATCGCGACCGGACTCCAATTCGATGGAACCGCAGCCGATAGTGCCAGCCACAGCGGCAGTTCCGGTAGCGACCGCAAAATCTCGATTACCCGGTTAATAAACCAGTCGATCCGGCCACCCAAATACCCTGCCAGGGATCCAAAGCTGATGCCCAGCAGAAATGACACCGTGATGCCGATCAGGCCAACGGTTAACGATAGTTGTGCACCATAGAAAATTCGCGAAAAAACATCACGCCCCAGCCGGTCTGAGCCCCAGATAAATACCGTCATGCCTTTGGGTGCGCAGAATAGATGGATTCGTGACTGGATCAGCCCGGCAAGCCGGTATGTGCTACCCTCACAGAAGAATTTCAGCTTTCGCGGGTTATCAAGGTCCGGTTTGAATACCCACTGAAATGTCTCCAAATCCGCCTCGGACGTCATCGGATAGACATAGGGGCCCAAAAACTGGCCTTCGTGGAACAGGCGAATGGCTTGTGGTGGCGAAAACAGGTTGTCGGAAAACCGCTCATTCGGCCCGTAAGGTACGATGAACCCGGCAAAAGGCAGCATCAGATAGCTGATCAACAGGAATATGCCGGACACCAATCCCAGACGATGCTGTTTGAATTTGCGCCAGACCAGCACAAAATTCGGGGCATCCAAATCCTTGCGTTCCAGCTGTTGAATACTGGCTTCGGGATCATAGGGGGCGTCGTCGACATAACGACCATCAGGCAAATTGGTCATGTTTCGCGCCCTTCATATCGAATTCGGGGATCCAACAGCACCAACAGAACATCCGATATCATCGTGCCCATAAGCGTCAGCAGGGCGATGAACATCAGGACGAAACCAGACAGGAATTGATCTTGCGTTTTGAGCGCGGTCAGCAGGGTAGGGCCAATGGTTTCGAGGCCCAGCACGACCGAGACCAAAACCGATCCTGACACCATCGACGGCAACAAGTTCCCAATATCCGCAACAAACGGGTTGAATGCAACGCGCAACGGGTATTTGGCCAACATGCGCGACGGTGCCATCCCTTTGGCAAGGGCCGTTTCGACATAGGGCTTGCCCAGCTCGTCCAGCATATTCGCGCGCAACCGCTGCATCATTGCGGCTGCTCCGGCTGTTCCGATGACAAAGGTTGGAACTATCAGGTGTATCAGGATTGATTTTGTTTTTTGCCAGGTGATTGGCTGATTTTCAAAGATGGGGTCCATCAATCCGCCGATGGGCAAGTTAAAATACTTGTTTCCGTAGTAAAACAGGATCAGTGCCAACAGAAAGTTGGGCGTGGCAAGGCCGATATAGCCGACAAAGGCCGCAGTATAATCTACCCATGTTTTTGACCTTGCCGCTGCCAAAACCCCCAGCGGCAGGGCCACCACATAAACGAACAAAACCGCCGCTAGGTTCACGACAACGGTCAGCCACAGTGAGTCGCCAACGATCTGGGCAACGGGTTGGTCGAATTCAAATGACCAGCCAAAATTTCCCTGGATCATGCCGGAAAAACCTTGGGTTCCCGGCATGAAACCGACCCAGATCATGTATTGTTCCCAGAGCGGGCGATCCAGGGCATATTCGGCGCGCAGAAACTCTGCCTTGGCCACTCCGGCAGTTTGGCCTGTGGCGCGCAGTTCCGCAATTTGATTGCTGAGATAGTCTCCGGGCGGCAAGTTGATGATCGTGAACACCAGCACCGATGCTACCAGCAATGTCAGCATCATGGTCCCGAAGCGGTAAGCTGCGTAACGCAGGATGTGCATTAACGTTCCCCGGTTGAGTCAAAGAAGAACTCATCGGGGCGGTGGACGCCAAAATGGGCACCCGGGTCCCAGGCCCAGATGCCTTCGTTCGGTACATTGCGCAGGTGGTTGTTCACCACGATCGGTTGCGGTACTTCGGCAAGAATGCCGATGGCATAGATCTGATCGGCATGGATGCCCAACATCTCGTCCCAGATGCGCCCGCGTTCCGCATCATCCGATGCGGCTTCCCATGCGGCTTTCAGTTCCATCAGCTTTTGCGCCTCGGGCATGTCCGGGGCTTCGCCCACCTCTCCATTTGTCTGATAATACTGACCCCACTTTGGCCAGGCCAGAAACACCTGATCTGTCGGTGCCAGATAGGCCGGGGATGTATAGGCCTGCGGCAGGCCATTGTCCCAGCCGTACCAGACTGATGCCATGGTCTGCCCCGCAAACACACGGTTGCGCAGGATGTCGCGATCCAACGGGCGCATCACCAGTTTTATTCCGATTTCGGCCCAGTTGTCGGTGATGATCTGCAGCGCGTTTTCGACCTCTTGCCGCTCCCCCGCAGTTTCAATGATCAACTCCATTGGTCGCCCGTCTGGCAACAGACGGAAACCGGCAGCGTTGAATTTTCTCAGCCCTGCTTCATCCAGCAAGGTGTTTGCCAGACCGATATCGTGGAAGGCCCAGGCATCCCGATATTCTTGCTTAAAAAACGGGCTGGCGGGCAGAACGGCCATGGCACCCGGCTTGGCGAGTTTAAAATAGAGTGCCCGGTTGATCACTTTGCGGTCGATAGCCAGAGACAGCGCACGACGCACGCGGACATCGCGCATTACCTCACGCCAGACCGGGTCACCGTAATTCAGGTTCGGGTAGATTGCAATCTGCGATGCGGTGCCGTTGCCCCATAGATATGTCTTGTAATTGCTGCCGTCTGCTTCGCCCTTGCGCAGGATGGCGATGTCGCGAAAGTCGAGCCCGCGTGCCTGCAAGTCGGCCTCGCCCGCGTTGGACTTGGCGGCGACCAGACCGCCGCCGACGACAGACATCTCGACCACGTCAATGTAGGGCAACTGCACACCGTTGGTGTCGATGCGGTGGTAATAGGGGTTCCGCACAAACAGGTGCCGGATTTTTTTACCTGCTGTGACCTTGATCCAGGGCTGCAAGGTCGGTAAGTCCGGATTGTCGAACTTGTACATATTGTCCAGCTTGTTGTGCAGTGCCGCCCAACTGTTGACCCGCGCATGGCCCACTTCCTCTGCCAGTTTGGCGGGACTCGTGTAATCCTCGTGGAATTGTTTCAGAAAATGTGCCGGGCGATAGATGAATGGCGGGCGCGCCTGGGCCAATGATTGCAGGAAATTCGGGTTTGGCTCTTCCCACTCCAGAACGATGTTCATCGGGTCCGGAAATGTGATGGTCGGCATTTTGCCACCTGCCCGCAGAAAATCCGGCGGACCTGCCGGGCTGAGCTTGGGGTTATTGGCAACGTCTTCCCACCAATACCGGAAATCTTCGGACGTGAACGGTTCGCCGTTTGACCATTTGTGGCCGTCGCGCAGGGTCAGCGTAAATTTTTTGTTGTCCGCATTTTCGTAATCAGCCAGCAGATCCGGCACCAGGTTATAGTTCTCGTCATAACCGACCAAGCGGGCGTATCCGTAAACCACCATCTGGCGGATATCTTTGGACCGCGACACCATGGTGCGCAGCGTGCCGCCGGGCACGCCGTCAACGCGGCCCTTGGCGGTCATGTCAACAACCAGCGGGTCCGAGGGCACACGTTCCGCGACCGGAGGCAGGTTGCCCTCGTCAACCTCGGTCTTCCAGAATTCGCTTTCCTGGAGGCCTGCCGCCGACAGGACAGAGCCGCCGCCGATCAGGGCAAGCGTTGCAGCAGCAACGCGAACATGTTTCGTAACGTGTTTCGTGAGGTCAAACATAGCAGCGTACCTTGTGGCCTGGTTCTAGTTGGATCAGTTCAGGAATCGATTGGCCGGAAAACCGGAATTCTTCCGGCCAGGTGTCGGGGGACCCGGCCCCCTGTGCCACCAATTTCAGGTTTATGGGGCGTTGAATGTCCGGGGTGGGTTGTGCGGCAATCAGGGCCCTGGTGTAGGGATGTTGCGGGTTGTAAAATAGGGTTTCGGGCGGTGCCTGTTCGACCACCAACCCCTGGCGCATCACCGCAACATCGTTGGCAATCCGCGCCACGACCGCGAGGTCATGCGAAATAAACAGATACGACAGGTTCATCCTGTCCCGAATGTCTTCCAGCAAGTTCAGGATCTGATCCTGCACCGATACATCCAGTGCGGATGTTGGTTCGTCACAGACCAGCAGGCTGGGGTCCAGTGTCAGTGCGCGTGCGATGGACAGACGTTGGCGTTGCCCACCGGAAAAGGCATGTGGGTATCTTTGTAACATGTCGGCATTCAGGCCGACGCGTTTCAGCATTTCGGCGGCCTTGTCTTTGCGCTCCGCGGGTGTGCCGATGTTGTGAATCTCCAATGGTTCGCTCAGCACCTGGGCAATCCGCATACGCGGGCTAAGCGATGAATAGGGGTCCTGAAACACCATCTGAAAGCGCCGGCGCCGGCGGCGCAGCTGTGCCGGACTCAGGGCAAAGAGATCCTCGCCGTCGAACAACAGAACCTCGCCACCGCTATCCGGTGCCTCGGCCCCCAATGCGACCCGCGTTGCCGTGGTTTTGCCCGATCCGCTTTCACCGACAATCGCCAGTGTCTGGTTGCGGGGCAGGTTCAGGTTGATGCCCCGGCAAGCATGGACCAGCATGTCCGGTTTCCACAGGGTTGATGCGCGCAGTTTATAGGTCTTGCCCACATTGCGCATCTGCACGATCAGATCTTGATGCTTTGGTGGTTCGGTTGGAGCGGGTGCCGCCGGAATCACCGGGGCCGCATTGAAAAGCTGTTGTGTATAGGGATGCGCAGGCGCACCCAGCACGGGTTCTGCCGCCCCTCGCTCCATAATCCGGCCTTTATGCATCACAACGACCTGCTCGGCCATATTCGCAACGACGCCCAGATCATGGGTCACTAGGATCATCGCCATGCCGGTATCCTGCTGGAGTTCCTTCATCAATCCCAAAACCTGGGCCTGCGTCGTCACATCCAGCGCGGTGGTCGGCTCATCCGCGATCAGCAGTTCCGGTCCAGCTACCATCGCCATGGCAATCATCGCTCGCTGGCGCATCCCGCCTGACAGCTCGAAAGAGTATGATTTATAGGTGCGCTCGGGGTCGGGAAATCCAACCCGTTCAAACATGTCGAGAACGCGCTTTCTGGCCTCGTTGTCCGGTATATCCTCGTGCAGCCACAGAACCTCGGTCACTTGGTTGCCGATCTTGTGCAACGGGGATAGGGAGCGCATCGGTTCCTGAAAGATCATCGAAACATCCTTGCCCCGGATGGCGCGCATCCGGCGGTCGGTCACCGTGGCCAGATTACAGGCCCCGCTGCGCCCATTCAGGGTGATAGTCCCGCTTCGGATTTGGGCTGCCTTGGGCAAGGTGCGCAAAATCGCGCGGCACGATATCGTTTTGCCCGATCCGCTTTCCCCAACCAGGGCCAGCGTCTCACCCTTTTGAACCGAAAAACCGATACCTTCTGCCACCGGCGGTGCAGAACCGAAACCGATGCTCAAATCATCTACTGTCAGTAATGCCCTCATTTAGTCTTCCATCTGCCCGACAGCCCAACCAAGCGTCCCTCATCCCGCACCACGTTCGCAAGCCGTTACCTTCCTGGTCAAACCCGAATTTTCCGGGAATGGCATATGTTTTGGTTACAAGTGGCTTGATGCCGTGCAGCAATCCGCGCAGTTTCTACAGTACAAAATACTACCAGGACACGAATAGTGCCGTGTTTTGCACAAGTTGGCAACAGAGGTGCCGGTTTGACCCGTTTAGACGTGTTTATTGATCGTATGGTGTCGCAACGGGTCTGCCTGGACTATGCCATACAGGCAACAGCCGACATGCCCGGGCCTGTGTATGAATTGGGGTTGGGTAATGGCCGGACCTATCACCACCTGCGTAGCTATGTGTCGGCTCGTGACATTTACGTGTTTGAGCGTGCCGTTGCGTCACACCCCGACTCGACCCCACCCAAAGAGATGACGATTCTGGGCGATGTGCGCGAAACCCTGCCGACGACGTTGCAGAGATTCGGGGCAACCGCCCGATTGATCCATGCGGACCTGGGCGGGCACAATCTATCCAGGAACGACGCGTTTGCGCGGGTTATCTCTCCTTTAATCGAACCGATGCTGGCTCTCGGCGGGCTGATGGTCTCTAGCGACGGGATGTATTTCGATGCCCTGACCGAGCTGGCTCTGCCGCCCGGCGCGGTACCGGGGCGGTGTTTTATGTATCGTCGTGACAGGTGACAGCTGCGCTGGCTTACGTCGATCCGGTCTGACAGTTACGGATGCGCTAGCCCTGAAATGCGGCGGGTCAGAGCGGCGGGTGCGGGTGTAAAGCAACAGATTTAATGCTCAATGCGGGGATTAGGTGGGATGAAGCGGGAGGGCCTTTAAAAAATAAGCGGTTGGGGGCGGTTTTGTGGATCAGGGACGGACAGTTTGGCAGTGGCGCGGGCGAGAAAGCCGCCACAAGCCGCGAACAGGAGCACCGGGCCCCCAAGACTCCAGTGACCACATGAACCAGACCGGCAAAGGGGATGCGCCCATGCTGCCAGAATTGCCCGACCGGATTCCTGCTGACAGGGCATCGGGCGGGTAACCGCAGATGGGACCTGCGACATCCGCAAATGTCATGATGCCATTGCAGCGCGCGGTGCTTATGCTGTCACACCCCCGCAAAAATACCAAATCCCGAAAAACCGCAGGCGTGGGTGCCATCGCCTGGAATGAGGTGGTCAATGCCTGCGCGTTC
>JACOMT010000098.1 GCA_014623385.1 Paracoccaceae bacterium | reverse complement strand
GATGGCCGATTATCCTGCCGCTATCGTCCATGAATCATACACCCCGAACACCATGCTCTCTAACCCTATCGGCACCGGGCCCTATCTGCCCGAATCGCTTGAGGTGGGCGTCAAGGGTGTGCTGGTGCGCAACGAAAATCATCGCTACTGGAATGCCGAAAACGCTGCCTGGCTGGATCGAATCGAATACATCGACTATGGCACCGACCCCACCGCCTGGGTGGCAGCCGCTGAGGCCGACGAATACGATGCGAATTATTCTGTGGATGGCGAGTTCGTGGAACTCATCAGTGCCCTGGATGGCTGGGTGGAAAATGAGGTTATCACCATGGCCACTGTGGTGGTGCGCCCCAACCAACTGGCAGAGGTGGATGGCAAACGCCCCTATGCGGATAAGCGCGTGCGCCAAGCCCTTTCCATGGCGGTGGATAACAATATCTTGCTGGAATTGGGCCACGATGGGCGCGGCTTGACCGCCGATAACCACCATGTGGGGCCGGCGCATCCGGAATATGCCGATGTCGGCCGCCCTAGGCACGATCCCGCGGCGGCTCTTGCGCTGATGAAAGAAGCCGGCATGGAAGACTTTGAGCACGAGCTGATCTCTATCGATGATGCCTACCGCAAAAACACTTCCGACGCGACTGCGGCGCAGCTGCGTGATGCGGGGATCAAGGTCAAGCGCACGGTCTTGCCAGGCAGCACCTTTTGGAACGACTGGACCAAATATCCCTTCAGCTGCACCAACTGGAACCACCGCCCGCTGGGCACCCAGATTCTGGAGGCGGGCTATCGGTCGGGCCAGCCATGGAACGAATTTGGCTGGTCGAACGCTGAATTCGATGCCCTGCTGACCGAAGCCAATGCTATCCTGGACGCCGACAAGCGCCGCGAAGTGATGGGCAAAATCCAGGCCATCATCATCGAAGAAGGCGTGACCGTTCAGCCATATTGGCGGTCACTCTCGCGCCACCATCGTGAAAATATGGTTGACGTCGATAAGCACATCTCAGATCTGCCGCAGCTCTACAAATGGGGCTACAGTGCCTGAGTAAAAAACGGAAAGGGCTGCACCGGTTGGCGCAGCCCTTTTTCAAAAATGGCGTAAAACGCACCTGCGATACCGCCGACAATATCACGGTGTCAAACCGGCAGCCTTAGCTACCAACA
This sequence comes from Paracoccaceae bacterium, assembly GCA_014623385.1. Classification (GTDB taxonomy): domain Bacteria; phylum Pseudomonadota; class Alphaproteobacteria; order Rhodobacterales; family Rhodobacteraceae; genus JACOMT01. The sequence continues at coordinate 5,620 of JACOMT010000098.1, read as the reverse complement.
GGGGCCTGTTCATGGGAATGTTTATTCTAAGGCGTGTTGGAGTCATGCTCCTGACCGCTATTTGTCTGACATACATCGTTTTTTTCATGACGAACCTGTACCCGAACCTCGAAAAGCTTGCCAAAACCCAAGGCAACTTCCGCATGTCGGACGAGGCTGTAGCCAGCTGGCTGGAACGGGGCGGTTATCTGCGATCTACGCCAAGGAAATACCTGGAATGGGTCGGCGTGGTCCCATCCTATCGCTATACCGCAGAAGATGGGCCCGTTACGGGCCGCTGCATCCTGCCAGGTCAAGACCCCGCCACGTCGCCCAATTTTTGCGGTATTCTACAAGGCTATTGGGGCTATTCCACTGTTTTCAAGCAGGAGGTCTCCGGCATTGTGGGCACACGATTGGGCCTGACTGGCAAGCTGATGTTATGGGTCATGTTGTTGATGATCCCCACGGCACTTTTGGTCGGGGTTTGGGCCGGGATGCGCGAGGGATCGGCCATGGACCGATCCCTGTCGACCTTTGCGATCACAACTACGGCCACACCGGAATACGTGTCCGGCGTCTTGTTCATCGCGATTTTCTCCTCTTCGGCCGTGGGCCTGAAATGGTTCAAGGGCACCGCCACCGGGGCAATGGAAACTGCGACGTTTGAAAACTTCTTCCTGCCGGTGCTGACTATCGCGCTCTACGGTATGGGATATGTGGCCCGGATGACCCGCGCCTCTATGACAGAGGTAATGACCGCGCAATATATCCGAACCGCGCGACTGAAAGGCGTGCCATTCTACAGTATCGTTCTGAAACACGCATTGCGGAACGCGCTGATCGCGCCCTTTACGGTCATAATGCTTCAGTTCCCATGGCTTTTGAATGGCGTGGTCATTGTTGAAACCTTGTTCAATTACAAGGGCTTTGGTTGGGTGTTGGTGCAGGCTGCAGGCAACAATGACATCGAATTGCTGTTGGCCGTGTCCGTCGTATCCGTGATCGTGGTTTTGGTAACCCAGCTAATATCTGATATCGGCTATGTCTATCTGAACCCGCGCATCCGGTTGGCATAACAGTAACAGAGGATTGAGAGATGGAACCGTTAACCTGGACCGGATCGCTGTCCTTTCTGAACCCGATCCTGTTGATCGCCCTGATCGCCTGTGCTGTGTCGATCATCATCTGGATGCTGGTCAATGTCGCCCTGCCCGAGGAAAGCATCACAGTGAGCGCAGATAGCCCAATCAGCCATGGCTATGGTCCCCGCGTGCTGAGCGTGCGGGCGAGCCAGTATTCTTTTCTGGCGGTTGTGGTGCTGGTCTGCATTTACCTGGTGGTCGGCATATTTATTGGGCCGAACGCTGGGATCATCGGCGCGATGAGCCGACAGTTTCTGCCTGTATGGGTCGCACTGGTCATCCTCTTTGCCTCATCCATAGCATTCCGTCGCAAACTGGGCCTTTATGGCAAGCTGTTTGACAGCCCGGTTGGCATGATCGGTTTCGGCCTTGTGATGTTCTGGGTCTTTACCGGCATCTTTGGTGCTATGGACATGATCGTAACGCATGACGCGCTGAGCCAGGTATCCGGCATGAAAAACAAAGCCCCGGGCACGCCGATGCGCGGTGACGCGGATGGGAATTATGCTTGGTACCTTCTGGGAGGTGACAACCTGGCCCGAGATGTGTTTAGCCGGATGGTCAAAGGTGCATGGATTGTGGTCCAGATTGCACCACTGGCCACGATGTTCGCCTTTATGGTCGGCATCACGCTGGGCCTGCCCGCAGGCTACTATGGCGGTCGGCTGGACATGTTGTTGTCGTTCCTGGCCAACCTGATCCTAGCCTTCCCGGTGATACTTCTGTTCTACCTGTTGGTGACACCGGAAATCGTGGCGACCGGGGTGCCGAATTACATGGCGATTGTGCTATTTATCTTCCCGCTGATCTTTGTTGGCGTATTGCTGAATTCGCGGTTCCACACGCAGCCCGGCTTTCGCACACCGCTGTTGATCGGGGTTTTGGGAGTTCTGGGCTGGCTGTATTTGTCGCTAATTTCGGATGCGGGCAGCAAGGTCATGGTCCTGCCGGAATTCCTGGATATTTTTGACATTCCTGGTGGTGTTCTGGTGGTGTTCGTGTCGGTGGTCTTTGTGAACTCGCCCACTGTGTTCCGGATCGTGCGCGGCCTCGCAATGGACATCAAAACCCGCGACTACGTGGCGGCTGCGCAAACCCGGGGTGAAGGCCCCTGGTATATCATGCTGTGGGAGATCCTGCCCAATGCACGCGGTCCGCTGATCGTCGATTTTTGTCTGCGGATTGGGTACACAACCATTCTGCTAGGTACCCTGGGCTTTTTTGGCCTGGGCCTGCCGCCGGAAAGTCCGGATTGGGGATCAACGATTAACGGAGGGCGCAAACTCTTGTCGGTCTACCTGCATCCCGCCCTGACCCCGGCGATCACCCTGTTGACGCTGGTTCTGGGTCTGAACCTGCTGGCGGACGGCCTGCGCGAAGAAAGTCTAAAGGACTAACGCCCTCCCCCCTGGGTTTCACCCGGGGGCTTCGGGCCTTGAGGTCTTGGGTCAAATCCAGGGGGCAGAGAGCAAAAGGACACAAGAAATGACAAAATGGGACTATAACGGCCCGATCCTGGAAATTGACCGGCTGTCTATTTCCTTTTTCACCAGACTGCACGAAATTCCCGCCGTGATTGACTTTTCCGTCGTTGTGCAACCCGGCGAAGCCGTTGGCCTGGTTGGCGAATCCGGCTGCGGGAAATCGACCGCTGCACTAGGTGTGATGCAGGATCTCGGCAAAAACGGCCGGATTGTTGGCGGTTCGATCAAGTTCAAGGGTCGCAATCTGAGCGAGATAACCCGGGATGAACTGCGCGATATCCGTGGTTCAGAAATCGCCATGATCTATCAGGAGCCAATGGCCAGCCTGAACCCGGCCATGAAAATCGGCAAACAGCTGATGGAAGTACCGATGATCCACGAAGGCGTGAGTACCGAAGAGGCGTATAATCGCGCGCTCGAGGTGGTCACGGATGTAAAGCTGCCCGACCCCCAGCGGATATTGTATTCGTTCCCGCACCAGTTGTCAGGTGGTCAGCAACAGCGGATCGTGATTGCGATGGCACTGATGTCGAAACCATCCCTGCTGATCCTCGATGAGCCAACCACCGCGCTGGACGTGACCGTAGAGGCGGCTGTGGTTAATCTCGTGAAGGAACTGGGTAAGAAATACGGCACCTCAATGCTGTTTATCTCGCACAACCTTGGCCTGGTTTTGGAAACCTGTGATCGGCTTTGTGTGATGTATTCGGGTGAAGCGGTGGAAAACGGGTCGATCCAGGACGTGTTCGATAAAATGCGACATCCCTATACCCAGGCGCTGTTCCGGTCGATCCCGCTACCGGGTGCCGACAAGAATTCGCGCCCGCTAGTTACCATTCCGGGCAACTTCCCTCTGCCCCACGAGCGCCCGTCAGGCTGTAACTTTGGCCCGCGCTGCGATTATTTCGAAAAAGGCCGCTGCAACGTGGGCAGCATCGCGATGCAAGAGGTTGTCGGTGACGACCGGCACTGGAGCCGCTGTCTGCGTTTCAGGGAAATCGATTGGAGCGCCCCGATCACTGCTGGCGGGCAAGAGGAAAAGGCCAAAGTTGGCGATACCGTTCTGAAGATTGAAAACCTCAAAAAATACTACGAGGTAACGGCCAACGCGCTTTTTGGCGGCAGCGGTACAAAGAAGGTTGTGAAAGCCAACGAAACCCTGAGTTTTGAGGCACGCGAATGCGAAACGCTGGCCATCGTGGGCGAATCGGGATGCGGCAAATCCACCTTTGCCAAGGTGCTGATGGGGCTGGAAACCGCGACTGACGGTCAGATTCTGCTGGACAACCGCAATATCGAAGCGGCCCCGATCGAAGATCGGGACGCCAAAACGGTGGGCGAGGTTCAGATGGTGTTCCAGAACCCTTTTGACACCCTGAACCCGTCGATGACCGTCGGTCGTCAGATCATGCGTGCGCTGGAAATCCTTGGCGGTGACGCCACCAAGGCAGAGCGCAAGAAGCGGATGCTGGATTTGCTTGATCTGGTGAAACTGCCCCGTACCTTTGCTGATCGGATGCCACGGCAATTGTCCGGCGGCCAGAAACAGCGGGTCGGTATCGCGCGGGCCTTTGCCGGGGGTGCCCGGATCGTGGTCGCGGACGAACCGGTATCGGCACTGGACGTGTCGGTTCAGGCGGCGGTTACAGACCTGTTAATGGAAATTCAGCGAGAACAAAAGACCACCCTGCTCTTTATCTCGCATGATTTGTCGATTGTCCGATATCTGTCGGATCGGGTGATGGTGATGTATCTGGGCCATGTAGTGGAATTGGGCAGCACGGAGCAGGTGTTCTCGCCTCCCTATCACCCCTATACTGAGGCACTGTTGTCCGCCGTTCCCATCGCCGATACGTCTGTGGAAAAGAAACACATCGTGCTCGAAGGCGATATCCCATCGGCCATGAACCCGCCGACCGGCTGCCCGTTCCAGACGCGGTGCCGTTGGAAATCCGAGGTACCTGACGGTCTCTGCGAAAGAGAGGTGCCGCCAGTCCGGCATCTGGCCCAAGGGCATCAGATCAAATGTCATATGAGCGATGCGGTTCTGGGCCATATGGAACCGGTGATCAAAATCGCCGCTGAATAGGCACCAAATCATTCACCGGAACGGCGTCCCGGCTGCATCAGTGCGTGGTCACGCCGCAGGCTGATTGATTTTTGAGCATAAGTTCAATAAGCGTCTACCGTGCACGGAATAGATTGCAAAGACCTCTGCGTGACAGGGTGATGTTCGGCGGAAGCTTTGATTGGGCCATTCGGTCCGGTTTGCTGGACTTACCGCGGGCAAAGCGGTTTTGGTGGTCCGGGTTACGCGATTGCCGGTGCTTGCGGGTTGCGGGTGATCCTGTTTGCGGTGCCACGCAGGTTCTGCCTGATTGCCATCATCGCCATTTGGGCGTTTTGTTTTGGCCTGCCCGAACTATCGGATGGTGCTTCATCGTGTCACAAGCACTGCGTTTGGAGATCGGCATGCTCCCGCGTTTTCCCCAACCCGCAGGGGTCGATGACGGGCGGCCGTTCGGCATGATACCGCCACGGTGGCGGACCGTGCAGGGCGGCCCGCTTGGCCTTGCTGGCATAGGCCTTGTCGGCCAATACCCGCCCGCGCGTTCGCCCCTTCGCCCATGGTACCAAACCCGGGGGCTCCCGGCCCGGTTCGCAGGTGCCTGTTTGGACCTTGTCGATGAAGCCTTCCTCCTCCGGGCCTCGTCCGGGTGGGCAAAGCCGCCTGGATGTCATCTTGTAGCCCGGCGTACGCTTCGAGCCTTTTTTGATCCTCCGCGCTTACGCGTCAGCACTGGAATGGCTGCTGGGGCGATGGCGTCGATGATCGCCGCTTCAGCCCGTGATCCCAATCTGACGGTAACCCTGGCGGGAAGATCATCGCAGGTTGCGAAACCGGCAGCGGGTCGTCTCATTGGGCACAGGTGCAAAGAGGTCGAAACCGCAAAGCAGCAGTCGGGTGCGCGCGCTCCAGCTTCGGGGTACTACTACCCGATCAGCGGACAC
>JACOMT010000097.1:6456-13302 GCA_014623385.1 Paracoccaceae bacterium | reverse complement strand
GCGTCCCATACCTGATCCAGGAACTGGCGGGGATGCTCCCCGTGAAACAGGTCGGACATCGAGTTGACGAAGATCATCCGGGGGCGACGCCATCGGGCGGGCTGGGCAGGCGGTCAGGCCACAGGCGCAGGTCGAACCCCTGCTCGTACGGGGCCCCGCAGGAGCGGGGTGCCGCGCCACCGTTCGGCGAACCGCTCGGCTTGAGCCGGTCGCATCCGGGCCCGACCCTGGTGCAGCCCGTCACCGGGTTCCACGTGGCGTCTGTCCATTCGATGCGCGTGTGTTCGGCCATGCCTGCCTCCTCCGTGTCCGGCGTCTGCGATGGGATGCTACCCCGCAGGCAGGGCCGACGGCAAGGCGGCGCGGCCTCTGCCGAGGGGCCAGGGGCGGCTCAAAATCGGGGGCAAAAAGGCGAGGATTGGGCGCGAAACTGTCGCGGATTGGGCATTATTTGTGGCGCGCTACAGAAGCACAAGAATGATCGCTATTGGCTCCAACTCTAACAATGGTTGACCGACAAGTACTTTTCACCCTGTATCGTTCTGCAGCCTATCAGCGTTGTTGAACAGGCGTTTCCTGCCTCAATCAAAGATCGAGGCAGGAAATTTGGTTTTCAAAGCCCTTGCAGGATCGCATCTATGCGCGCCAATGACGCCTCAGTAGCCGCTTCGTCATATGCAAATCCGCTGCTAGTGTCTGTCCCCATGAAGGCCAACGTATAAGCATGGGCAACCCCTTCGAAGACCTGCAAATCATAGTCGACGTCCTGCGCGTCAAACTCAGCTGCGATGCTGTCACGCGCCTCTGCCGGTACCAGCGGGTCGAGGTCGCCTTGCAGCATTGTCACTGGCGCTGAGATTTGTTGAGCGGTATCAGCCACCGTATTTTCCAACACACCCCACAGAACGACAATCGCCCCAAGGCCTGCACCTGTGCAACCCAGTTCCAGAGCGGCCAAACCACCAACACTTGTACCGATAACTGCGGTGCGATCCGCTTCGACGCCTTGCGCTGTAAGTTCTGTCAGCGCCGCGCTCATCGCAGAACGGAGTTCAGGCACAGCACCACGCACCCGAATGGCTTCGGCAGTGGCCGCTTCAGGGCCTTCAGGACGCACGTCTTTGCCATAGAAATCGGCTACAAACACGGTTGCACCCTGGGCCGCATAATTGCGCGCCATGGAAAACTGGTTTTCGCTGGGACCAAGAAAATCATGGGCGATCAGAACGCCAACGTCGTCTAGCGCGCCGCTGTTTTCAGGCGTGAACAGGGTGCCTTCATAGGTTGTTGTCTCGGTGCTGTACTCGATAGTTTGCTGGGCCATAACAGGTGCTCCAATCAGTGTAAGGGCGGCGGGAATAAGGCTGGCAAAGGCCAGTTTGCGAAAGGTCATCTTAGGTCCTCTGGTTTGAACTGGCCCGGAACCTAAAGACGTCCTGATATCATTGCAAAGCGCATATCGCGAACTATGATATTAGCATGACAGATATCAGAATGCTGGACCCACAGCTTTTATTGGTGTTCGAAGCCCTCATAGACACCCACTCGGCAACGCTGAGCGCGGCACGGCTGAACCTGTCGCAATCGGCCGTATCAGGCGCATTGAAGCGGCTGCGTCAGATTTTTGACGATCCCCTGTTTGAGCGCCACAGCCACGGCCTGACCCCGACACAGCGCGCCGAAGATCTGAGCACGCAGATCAGCGAAGTGTTGCTGGGGCTACGGGCCCTCGCATCGCCACATGCCTTTGATCCTGCCAGTGCGACCGGCACGGTCACAATTTTGGCCACCGACTTTGCCATCGCAACCCTTCTTGCACCTTTTCGCGCCCGGCTGGCCCAGGAGGCACCCGGGTTAAAAACCGCCTTTCAACCCTTCAGCGGGGCGGATGTGGCATCGGTTCGAAACCTGAATACCGTCGACTTCGTTATCGGCTCACTCGGAATGCTACCCGAAAGCTACTCGGCAACGGCGTTGCGGTCCGATCCTCTGATGCTCTTCATGTCACAAGAACACCCTTTGGCGCAGAGCGCCGTTTCGGTTCAAGATATGATCCGCTTTCCGCATATTCTGGTTATTTTGCGTGGGAACACTAAGTCAACAATGCTGGACGACCTATTGGAACAGCAAGGCATGGCACGCATGGTCACCACCCTATGCTACAGCTTCCTTACGCTCCCGATATTGCTGGAAGACCACCACAGTCTGGCAATCGCTCCCAAATCGCTGGCCAATGTGACAGCAGGTAACCTAATCGCCAAACCATCTCCCATCCCGTTGCCGGATGTGAAGCTATTCGCCGCGTGGCACCACCGCGCCAAAAATGACCCGCAAAACATCTGGATGCGGAATATATTGAGAACATGTGCAAGCTGACCCGTCTAAAATCGTGCCGGGAAAATCAAAAATGCTCATGAGAACGTACTATTCTGCACCGTATCGGAGTAACCTCAGAATCGTCGCTCCAAGCCTGTAACACTTAGACGCTTAAACCCGCCATTCGCGCAGCCGCAGCGAAAGAGCGCTTCGTCCGCTCACCTGCCTTAAGCAATTGGCACTTCAAATGTCCGGTTATGTGGGACGACAGAAATAATGCCCAATGCGTCTGTGGCTGCGTCTGCGTCTGCGACACGGACGCTATCCCGCAGGCGGTCCGATGGCAAGGCGGCGCGATCTCGCCCGAGGGGGTCAGGGGCGGCTCAAAATCGGGGGCAAAATGGCGAGGATTGTGCGCGAAACTGGCGCGGATTGGGTATTATTTGTGGCGCGCTACAGGAAAAAAGAGACCGCGACGCAACAATAAACCGGTTCGTCACCAGATCCCGATAGCAGAGAAAATTACTTCGGTATTGATAGCTGTCTCAGGAAGAGTTTTGCGGATATCTGCGATTATTATCGGACATATATCGGCTTAATTGAACGCTCAGAAAGAAATATCACTGTTTCTACTCTGGAAGCGCTAGCCAAAAACTTTGGCGTTGAACCATCAGATTTGATGAGGGCAGATGGCTGATCTGGACAAAATTAATCGCACGCCTCGTTCGGCAATCGATCCTGATTTGCTGGCACTCTGTCTCAGTGTGAAGGCAAAGCGTGCACGAATGGTGATCGACCACATTTTAGAACAGGGCATCATTACGAATGAGGAACTTAGCGACCTCTACGGCTACGATCATCCGCCACGCGCGATTCGCGATGTGCGAGAGAACGGGATTCCCCTGATTACCCATAGCGTCACAAGCCCAAAGACAGGGCGTAGAATGGATGCTTATACTTTCGGCGATGTATCGAAGATTAAGCGAGGGCGGATAGGTGGACGCAAAGCATTCTCGAAAAAGTTCAAACAAGAACTGATCAAGATGTATGGTGCCAGGGAAGCTTCTACGGGCGAGTTGTTGGACGAGCGATACCTACAGATTGACCATCGCATTCCCTATGTCTAATCGAGCAAAAAGCTGGTCGTGTGAACACTGTGACAATCTGATCAGAAAGCATGACCCAGATATTTGCAGGCGCTGTTTCTGGGCGTCACCAGAGGACTATAACCATATAGCAGAGACGCAATCGCGCCGTGCCGAAGTGGTTTGGACTGGCGAGGAAACCCGGCAGTTTGACAGCCTCAAGAGCGAAGCAGACGTGCGTTCAATCGAAGTCTCAGCACTCATCAAAAGGAAGCTACGCAAATAGATGCTCCTGTTGCGGGTGCTGCGGGACATCCATATCGAAAAGCTCAAGACCATGAGAGACATAGAGACTTTCTACTGTCTCGGCTGCACTGCCGTTCAAGGTGGCTTGTGATGATCTGCCAGCGGAAATTTCGAGCAAGTGGGCTTTGACTGAATTGGGCAAAGGATCGCCATAGGTTTTGTAACCTGTACGCCCATCATATGATAGGATGTAAGGCACGCTTCTCTTCCCCAATCGGTGCAACGCCTCGATGAGGGTTTCGCACTCTAGCTGGGCGGCATAGCGCTGGTCAGGGCCATAAGACGTGCCTTGGTAGGGTGGGTCCATGTAAATAAAATCAGAAGGACGGGCGTCGCGTATGCAAGCATCGAAGTCGCCTTTGTAGAGTTTTACTCGCCCCTTCAAAAGCCTGCTGACGGCGTGAACCGTGCGTGTAAGCTTATCAGGTTTCATTCCTGTACGGCGCTTGTCTGCGGATTGTGTGAAATGCCCATGTTTACTGAATCGCACCGCGTTTTTTACGCATCGCGCAACCAAATAGAGAAGCTGAATGGGGTCGGCCTTATCATTGTAGGCAGCGCGAACCTCATTGAAATGGCGGGGGTTGTCGAGTTGCGCGTGCCAGACCTCGCTATACCGTTTGGATAGTTCAGTCGGTCGCTCGATAATCATTTCCCAAAGGTCGATGAGAACGCCGAAACTGTCACCAATGACGAACCGTTCGGCCTGCCCATATGTTGCGGCATAGATCGTTATTGCTGCTGATCCCGCAAACGGCTCGTAGAGCGTTTCAACGCCATCTGGGATGAGCTGACAAATCCTCGGAGCAAGCAACCGCTTGCTGCCTTGGTATGGGATAGGTTGAATAGACAAAGGCTTTATGCTTTTCATGGTGCAGAATGCTACGCTAAGTCCTCAACTCTTTATAGTGCCTAAACGAAGAAACCTACAACATTTTGAGGTGCAGGAATAAAAACGGCCAACCCTTAGAGGCTGGCCGTCATTCTGGTCGCGGACATCGGCTTCCCAGCCTGTACCGCCCCTTATATTCCACACAGAAATTCTGTACGGACCTGTAGCGCGCCACAAATAATGCCCAATCCGCGACAGTTTCGCGCCCAATCCTCGCCGTTTTGCCCCCGATTTTGAGCCGCCCCAACGCCCCCGCGCCGCGTTGCCAACGGACTGCCTGCGGGGTATACCGCCCAGGGCATGGTCCGGCGTAGCTCAGCGGTAGAGCGGTTGGCTGTTAACCAATTGGTCGCAGGTTCGATCCCTGCCGCCGGAGCCAGAGCAAAAAGGCAGGGGCAGGCATGGCCGAGCACACGCGCATCGAATGGACAGACGCCACATGGAACCCGGTCACGGGCTGCACCAAAGTCGGGCCCGGATGCGACCGGCTCAAGCCGAGCGGTTCGCCGAACGGTGGCGCGGCATCCCGCCCTGACGGGCCCCGTACGAGCAGGGGTTCGACCTGCGCCTGTGGCCTGACCGCCTGGCCCAGCCCGCCCGATGGCGTCGCCCGCGCATGATCTTCGTCAACTCAATGTCCGACCTGTTTCACGGGGAGCATCCCCGCCAGTTCCTGGATCAGGTATGGGACGCGATGGAGGCTTTGGCCCGGCACATCTATCAGGTGCTGACCAAGCGCAGTTCGCTGATGCTGCGGTATCTGCGGGCGGGGCGGTGCCCGGTCACATCTGGCCAGGCGTATCAGTCGAGGACGCGGCCCCACCGTCATGCGCACCGCATGACCCTGTCACACCTGCGACAGATCAATTCCCCGGCGCGGTTCGTATCGTTCGAGCCTCTGTTGGCCCCGGTCGGCGGTGAGAGCGGCCGCCCCTGCGGGGCCCCGTCCGATGCGCCGCGAATGGGCCGCCGACCTTCGCGACATCTGCCAGCGCGACGGTGTCGCGGGGCGGCCCCCGCCCCAAATCAGGCGGGCGCACGCTGGACGGTCAGACCTGGGACGAGGTCCCCCGCCTCCTCGGGCGCGCGCCAATTGCGGTGAACTTCCAACATTGATTAGCGCAAAGATATGGTAAAAAGAGCTTTTGACTGGGAAAATGGTGCGGAACTGAAACAGCACACAGAACACAAGCTGAAGGTTCTGCAAGAGCATTTTGGGCAATACCTCTGCGTGCGATGCCCTGGTATTCCACAGCAGACGCGGTTCAGGCTTGCCATTGTGGATGGGTTCGCAGGTGCAGGCCGCTACAAAGATGGCGAACCCGGGTCTCCTGTCGTTTTTGTTGAAACTCTGAATCGGCTGTCGAACGAGATAAATATGGCGCGGGCAGCCAACGGGATGGCCCCGCTAACGTTTGAATGCCACCTCATCCTGAATGATGCGGATTGGTGCGTTACCGAGATGCTTAAAGAAACCCTTGCACCGGTGCTGGCTGCGGCACGGGAACAGGCCCCGAACCTGAACATCGAGGTGAAATACCCCAACAAAAAGTTCGAGTGTGCTTATCCGGATATCCGGCAATTCCTCCGTAACCGCAAATTTGGGAACGTTCTGTTCAACCTCGACCAATGCGGCGACACAACGGTCCACATGGATACCTTGAAGGATATCCTGCGCAGTTTTAGCCCTTCAGGTGAAGTGTTCTTGACATTCGCGATTGAGCCCTTGCTGGCTTTTTTGCAAAAGAGCAACCCACAGGCCTTGCAGAAGCGCCTGTGTCACTTGGGGATCAACGCAACAAATCTGGCCCCGCTGGATAGCATGCTAAGCACAAAGGAGTGGCTGGGGACCGCTGAGAATATTGTCTTTGATGCGTTCCAGAACTGCGCACGCTTTGTGAGCCCGTTTGCGATCAACAATCCCGAAGGGTGGCGGTATTGGCTTATGCATTTTTCCAACGTGCCGCGGGCGCGTCAGGTCTATAACGATATCCTGCATGACAACGCAAGTCACCAGACCCATTTTGGCCGGTCAGGTCTGAAGATGTTTGCCTTTGATCCTGACGAGGACCGCGAACTCTACTTGTTTGAACAGAGCGACAGGAAGAGCACCGCTAACGAACTGGCAGAAGACATCCCCAAACTGGTTGAGCAGTCCGGCGATACAATGAGCATCAATCAATTTTATGAACGCGCCTACAATTTCACGCCCGCCCATTCCAAGGACATCAAGAACGCGATGTTCGG
>JACOMT010000097.1:0-6439 GCA_014623385.1 Paracoccaceae bacterium | reverse complement strand
GTTTTGACCCGGAAAGGAAAAGCGCGCCGCAAAGCGCACACCATTAAAGACGGCGACACCCTGCGGTCAAAGCGTCAGAAATCGTTTCATATTTTCTAGGTATCTGACAAAATAGGTCCGGGGATATAGAACCGCCCTCGAGACAGAGCTTGAACAACTGCACCTGGTTAACCCCCTGACTACCGGTGAAGGCCCCGGAACCGATCTACCCTGGCGCGATAACCCACCCGTAAAGCCCCGTTAAACGCCCCTGCAATGAAGGTTAATCCCGGTTTCCCGGCCCCTTGGCCACCCCTATTTTGCCTCGGATTCCGGCCCTGAAATTGCGGGGAAATATCGGCCCTGAAACCCTCCGCACCCGGGTTTCTTGACCGTTTCGGCACCCGATACCCCGGGCGAATATCGGCTTTCCTCCCGATTCCCGTCCCCGTTTGGCCGGGATTGGGCAAATCATCGTCGCAAGCCCAATTTTGACCCCGCCCGCGCATCGGTCACCACACCCCCGCCAAACCCCTTGTTTTACACGATTTCCCGCCCCCCAGACGCCTTCAGCCGCCTCTGCATACAGTAGGGTGAATTCATACGATTCTATGATGACCAGACAGTCGAGCATATGGTCAAGGCACAGGCCATCTTCGACTTTGTCTACTGGTTGATCAGATCGGGGTTGCCTGGCCCCTGCCTAGACCATCTAGTGTACCGCATGTCTAATCCGCTGCCCATCGCCTCTGACAGGGCTCTGACCGACGAGGAGGACGGCACAGAAACTGCGAAGACGCCGGGGACCGGCCACAATTCTAGCCATGGTGCGCATACCGCCTTTACTGAAAGTAACCTGCCCAGCATGGGGATGGTCCAGTTTTTCCATCCCAACGCCAAATGGTACGAACCCAGCGGATTCCGAGTGTGTCTGCTGTTAAATGAACTTGAAACCCTGTACCAACAGCCTTGGCAGGTGGCCGTTCCTGATCACAAAGCACTGGGCTTGAAACGCCTTTTTGCCAAAGGTCGCATTCTGATCGGATTCTGGTGTGGTCAGCATGCCTACAAACCATACCTCGCCCCTATCTGGGCGAGGCACCAACCCAAGCCAAGCCAGAGCGGATGTCGAGCCTCGATTTCAGAGTCTGCACGGACAAGATGTTTACCAAAAACCGGGGCTTTGTCGCCATGATTCAGTTTTTTGGTCAAATGGGCGTTGCCTTCTTTGCGCGGACGGCCCAACAGCGGAGTGCAAGGGGGCCTAGCCTGTGACCGATCTTCATACCGCGAACAAGGCACTTATCGCGCCGATGCGCGCCACGATGTATGACTATGATGCCGAAAACCTGTTGCGGGTGCTTGATGGCATCTGTGCCCCTGATACAATGTTTCATCTCTGCGATCCCTTTGGGGACAGTATCGGGGCCGAGGCTTTTTTAAAAAATGCCCTTGCTGGCCTGAGTGCAGCCTGGCCCGATCTGGAACGACGCGATTACATTGTGATGGCTGGCTCCGATGATCACGGTCATGATTGGGTCGGATGCGGGGGCTATTACACCGGTACCTTCCTGGCACCTTGGCTAGACATCCCGCCAACGGGCCTTCCAGTCGCCATGCGGTTTCACGAATTTTTCCGCATCGTCGATGGCAAGGTTCTTGAACTTCAAGCACTTTGGGACATCCCAGAGGTGATGATGCAGGCGAGGGCCTGGCCCATGGTGCCGTCATTGGGCCGGGAATGGCATGTGCCGGGACCAGCAACCTGTGATGGGCTGGTACCCGGGCCCTATGACCCGCAGGTGGGCGAGGCGACTAAAAACATCATTATCAAGATGCTCACGCACCTCAAAAAACACCCCAGCCAGGGCGGGCCAGAGATGATGGATATGCCGCAGTTCTGGCATGAACGCATGTCGTGGTACGGACCGGCCGGCATTGGCACGGGGCGGGGTATTGCTGGGTTTCGCAACTGGCACCAGATCCCGTTCTTGAACGGCATGCCGGATCGCGGCCAGTATCTGGACCAGATCACCTATCATTTCTTTGGCGACGGCAACTATGCGGCTGTGACCGGCTGGCCCAATATGATCCAGACGGTCACCCATGACGGATGGCTGGGCATCGCGCCCGCAGGCCAACGCCTCAACATGCGCAGCTTGGATTTCTGGCGTCTGGAAAACGGGCGCATCCGTGAAAACTGGGTACTGGTGGACTTGCTTGACGTATACAAACAACTCGGCGTAGACGTGTTTGCCCGTTTGCGAGAGTTCAACAAGGCAAGAAATATGGGAACAATACACCTCCCCGAATGGAGCTCGGTATGACGGCCAAAGACCTGAATTCTGACTGGCTGACTTCCGTAATCGCGTTCATGTGCGACGTATTGCCGTACAGGGCACATGACGGTATTCAGAGTTGGCAAGACAATGCTATACTGGACTGGTCGCTTGGTTGCATGGATCTGGAGATCTGGGGGCACGCTGGCAAACTCCCTTGGAATGCCCAAAAAAACAGCATATCTATCCGCGAATTAGCCCTCAGACTGCCCAGTGTAACGCGGTATGTGTCTCCTAGATATGCGGGACGGTTTGTCATCCGCCAGAGCGATCTGCCACCACCTGAGCCGCCCACACCGAACATCGCGGCTGCTTTCGACTTTAAATCAGCGTTTGTGTACCTGCACCCTCTTAACGTGCTGCTTCGACTTGGTTTGGTCGCGGATTGGATCCGGACAAAGGCCGCCAAAGTGATGCTATGGTGCGAGCAACCAACAACATGGGAACCTGCCGGTGACCACACCGACCCGCGATTTCAAACGGGGCGCGCAAAGTGCACCAAAACGATGCCACAGGACGTTGTCAAAACCTGCCACGATCTTTTTGACATCGCGACGAACCGTGTGGATACGGCTGTCGCGCATCAAGAAAAGGCTAATGTCGACACTATAGCCAGGTACCCCGCCCAGAGCCGATTTGAACGAACCGTTCCGCAGGATGGGCAGCTGCACAGCATGATTGTTCGTACCAGGTGGGTACGCGGCCCCCTCTTTTTTGCTGGATGGCGTCTTGCTGATGGTTGGTTCAGCGGCCATATAAAATCCCGTATGCTTCCGCTATTCCATGACCCGTTGGCCCGGCAAATGCGTAAGGTTGCGATGGGTAAAATTGGTCTCGCATTCCCGTCAGAGGGTCCAACATGATGCTTCCTACGCCGCCCTCCTTCGGTCTCGACGGCAAAACCGCGCTGGTGACCGGTGCGTCTTCTGGGATTGGGCAGGGCTGTGCCGTGGCGTTGGCCGAGGCGGGGGCACATCGGCACTGGAAGGGCGCGTCTTTGACATCGTCGTCAATTCCGCCGGAATGGCCCACCCTGCAGCCGCGCTGGACATCAAACCGGCCGATTTCGACCGGGTGATGGCGATCAATCTGCGTTCTGCCTATTTCTTGTCAACCTATGCGGCCCGCGCGCTTCTGGCGGCAGGCAAGCCTGGGTCAATCATCCATATTTCCAGCCAGATGGGCCATATCGGCGGGATTGATCGGACAGTTTACTGTGCTTCAAAATTCGGGATAGAGGGGATGATTAAGGCGATGGCAATTGAATGGGGCCCGCTGGGCATCCGAATCAACTCGGTTGCCCCGACCTTTATCCGGACTCCATTGACCCAAGTAACTTTTGACAATCCTGACCGTGCCGCGTGGATCGAGGAAAAGATTAAACTGGGTCGTGTGGGCGAGGTTCAGGATATCATGGGCGCGGTCCTGTACCTCGCGACGGATGCCAGCGCGCTGGTCACTGGGACATCGCTGCTAGTAGACGGAGGATGGACGGCGGGCTGATGGCGGACAACAGCACCTTCATTCAAATTGCAGCCCGCGCCAGGGTTGGCCAGGCAGCGGTTAGTCGGGTGTTCACACCGAACGCGGTGCTGTCGGTAAAAACCACCGAACAGATGCCCCAGGCGGCGCGCGAATTGGGCTATCGCCCGAATGTGCCGCGGTCGCTGACCACTGGCAAAAGTCGGCTCATGGGGCCGACAGTGGCTTATCTTGAAACCTGCTTATACCCGGAAGTGCTGGAAAAACTGTCCAGCGCCCTGCAATATCAGGGCTATCGCGTGCTCACCTTTATGGCCTCACACAAGGCGGGTAAGTATTGTAAGTATTGATGCTGTTCTGGGTGAAATTCAGGCCTGTCAGGTGGATGGCATCGGTGGTCATGTCTTCGGGCATTGCACAACTTTTCCAGCAGGCACCGCGCTGTCCCGTTTCTGCTCAGCACCGGACATACGCGATGGGCTTATATCGCAGTCTGCAAAGGGGCATTGACCCAGCGGGAGCGCAAGGAACGGTTCCGGGCTGGTCTGGCCGATGCGGGCTCCGATATGTATGACCGCGCCGCGGGTAATTCCCATACGGTGAGACAAAAGCCACAGTGCGCAACCTGCGTTCCGATTCGGTGGCGCAACCGGATATGGTTTTTGTCGACGGTGATCACATGACCTTGGCCGTGATGGATGTGCGGTGCTCTGAACCGGGCCTGTCCATTCCCGACCATGGTTCAGTGGTCGGCTATTACGACTTGTCCCCTACGGCTTGGGTCGCCTATAATCTGACCGCGATCCGAAAGTGCGTCAATCTTGAGTGCGTCAATCTTGATCGTCAAAAAGGTGATTACCGTCTTTTTGGACCAGATAAAAGCCTCTGGCATTGCAAAGCCTCGGCATGTCCGCATAAGCAGCCCCCTGTTCGTGCGCGGCTCTCTACGCTTTCCTGAAGGATATACAGCATGAAAGGGTTTGATCCCAAATTCCGCGATTTCCCCGATTACATCATCGGCATTACCAAGCAGATATGGGAAGATCGCGGCATCGCCACGCTGCACAACTATTATAGCCCAGATATAGTCGTCCGCTCGCCTGCATCGCTGGTGATTGGTAACCAAAACGTGATCGGGGCGACAATGGCAACGCTGGCAGAGTTTCCGGATCGTATCTTGCTGGGGGAGGATGTGATCTGGTCCGGCACACCCGAAGAGGGGATGCTCAGCTCGCATCGGCTGTTATCAACCGCGACGCATACAGGCGATGGAGTCTATGGTCAGGCGACGGGCAAGATGCTGGTTTATCGCATTCTGGCCGACTGTCATGCGATCAACAATCAGATCAACGATGAATGGCTGATCCGGGATCAGGGCGCGATTGTGCGGCAAATGGGCCTGGATCCCAAAACCTATGCCGCCGAGCTGATCGCCAGAGAAGGCGGACCAGAGACCTGTGTGAAACCGCTTACCCCGCATACGGATCAACCGGGGCCTTATACGGGCGAGGGCAACAACGATAAATGGGGCGTGAAATACGCCGACATCCTGACCCGGATCATGAACGCCGACCTGGCCGTGATCCCGGCAGAATATGACCGGGCGGTGCAGGCCGAATACCCCGGCGGCGTCCGCGGTCATTCCCATGCCGCCGTTGACCGGTTCTGGATCGGGTTACGCGCGTCCTTTCCGAACGCTGAATTCAAGATCGACCACAAAATCGGCCGCGACGACCCGATGATGCCACCCCGCGCGGCACTCCGCTGGTCGCTGTGGGGGAACCACGATGGTCAGGGCGTGTTTGGCCCACCGACCGGGGTCGAGGTTTATGTGCTGGGCATCAGCCAAGCGGAATTTGGTCCTTGGGGCCTGCGCCGCGAATACACATTATTTGATGAAACCGCCATCTGGAAACAGATTCTGTTGCAGACCGGAACAGCAATGGCTCGCGCTATTGCCTGATTTTGAATCTATCCCATCGCGAAAGAAACCGCTATGATCAAAAATCCCCGCATTGTTCGATATGGCGAACTTGTCCCCTGTAAAACCGCGTTTATCGACGCGCACACACCAGGCAGTGATCAAAAGGAAAACTTTACGATCATCGGTGGCGGCGTGTCGGAAAGCCCCGATCAACATGTGCACATTCGCGACACGCCTGGCTTTAACATTGGCGCGGCGGGGCAGCCGCCTCGTTGTCGCAATTCGCTGCATTCCCACAGCACCGCCGAGGTCTTTTTCGTTCTCAAAGGGCGGTGGCGGTTTTTCTGGGGGCGTTGGGGCACCGCGGGTGAGGTTGTGCTGGAAGAGGGGGATATTTTCAACATCCCCACGGGTATTTTTCGCGGGTTCGAAAATATCGGCACCGATTATGGCATGATCATGGCTATCCTTGGCGGGGATGACGCTGGCGGCGGGGTTATCTGGGCACCGCAAGTTTTGGAGGAAGCCCGCAATCATGGGTTGATTCTCGGCGAAAACGGCGTGCTTTATGACAGCAAGCAGGGGCAAAGCCTGCCGCCATCGGTGCGCCCGATGCCCTTGTTGACCGAGGCACAGCTGCAAAACTACCCAGAGACACCCATCGAGAAGGTGGTGCGCGACTACGTGGCGCGGTATCAGGATTTGGTCGCCCTGT
>JACOMT010000096.1 GCA_014623385.1 Paracoccaceae bacterium | reverse complement strand
CAAACCGGCAATACGTTGTTTTTGCGCCCGTTTCTGGGTGTTTCCCGAACCGAGCTGCGCGCGTTTCTGACGCGTCGGCAGCAAACATGGTGCGATGATCCCGACAATACCAATGACCGGTTTGATCGAATCAAGGCCCGGCGCGCCCTGACACATTTGGAACCGCTGGGCGTTGGAAGCCAAGCCTTGGCAAAGGTTGCGGCGCATATGCAAACGGCTGATACGGCGCTACGGTACTACACTGGGCAGGCCATGCAGGATCTTGTTGACATTCGGTTTGGGGCTTTACGGATTGATGCCAAAGGCTTTGCCGATTTGCCGATGGAAATTGCGCGGCGCTTCACCGCATCCGCAATTCAATGGTGCACGAACAGCACCTATCCGCCACGGCGCGCGGCCTTGGCCAGGTTTATAACGGCGCTGGGTGTGGGGCAGACTGGCACTTTGGGCGGGTGTATCGGCCTTGTTGACAGGGATGCGATTTGGGTTGGGCGCGAACCAGGGGCCGTGCAAGACGTTCAATGCGGTGCAGATGAATGCTGGGATGGGCGCTGGTCCGTCACGGGCACCGCACCGGCGGGGTCACGCCTGCGCGCCGCTGGCGATAGAGGTCTAAGCGCATTTCCCGGGTGGCGGAATCTGGGTGTTCCGCGCCGCATCATGCTGGCCACCCCGGCGGTCTGGATGGGGGATGCACCCATTGCCTTACCCGCCGCCCAAGAACCGGATGGATGGCGGGCCCAATTGGTGCGCGGGCGCGACGATTGTGCGGCGAGCCTATTATCTCATTGAACCCTGGCGCGTCTTGCATATCTTGATTAGTGGATTGAAGGGCGCGAATTTCACCCCCTTGGCTTCGGGAGAGTTTCATTGGGAAACGTAAAACATATTCTTTTCTGGGTCGTTTTGTTTCTGTTGATTCTGGCCCTGTTCAACTTGTTCAGCGGGTCCAACGGCGCACTGCAAAGCCGCGAGATCAGCTATTCAGAATTTGTAAATTCTGTAGAGGATGGCAGTATCAACCAGGTCACACTGGATGGTGAACGGGTTCGGTTCCGTGGGTCAGACGGTCGGGATTACGTGACCATCAAACCGGGTGATGCCCAAATAACCGAGCTGTTGATCGCCAATGACGTTCAGGTCAAGGCGGAACAACAACAACAGTCCGGGTTTCAGACCTTTCTGATTTCGCTTTTGCCATTCCTGTTGTTGATCGGCGTGTGGATTTATCTGATGAACCGGATGCAGGGCGGCGGCAGAGGCGGTGCGATGGGCTTTGGCAAATCCAAGGCCAAGATGTTGACCGAAAAGCATGGGCGCGTGACGTTTGATGACGTCGCGGGCATCGATGAAGCCAAGGAAGAGCTGGAAGAGATCGTCGAATTCCTGCGTAACCCGCAAAAATTCTCGCGTCTGGGCGGTAAAATCCCCAAAGGGGCGTTGCTGGTGGGGCCACCGGGCACCGGTAAAACGCTATTGGCCCGGGCGATTGCGGGTGAGGCAGGCGTGCCGTTTTTCACCATCTCGGGCTCTGATTTTGTTGAAATGTTCGTCGGTGTTGGCGCGTCCCGTGTCCGCGACATGTTCGAACAGGCAAAGAAAAACGCGCCCTGTATTGTGTTCATTGACGAAATCGACGCCGTTGGCCGTCACCGCGGTGCCGGGTATGGTGGCGGGAATGATGAACGTGAACAGACGCTGAACCAGCTGCTGGTCGAGATGGACGGGTTTGAGGCGAATGAAGGTGTGATTATCATCGCCGCAACCAACCGCAAGGACGTGTTGGACCCTGCCCTGCTGCGCCCCGGCCGATTTGACCGTCAGGTCACCGTGGGCAGCCCGGACATCAAAGGCCGGGAAAAGATACTGGGGGTCCACGCCCGCAAAACGCCACTGGGCCCGGATGTGGGTCTGCGGATCATTGCGCGTGGCACGCCCGGTTTTTCAGGTGCGGATCTGGCCAACCTGGTGAACGAGGCGGCCCTGATGGCGGCTCGCTTTGGGCGCCGGTTCGTCACAATGGAGGATTTTGAGAACGCCAAGGACAAGGTGATGATGGGTGCCGAACGGCGTTCCATGGTTCTGACGGCGAATCAAAAGGAAAAAACTGCCTATCACGAGGCTGGGCATGCGGTGGTTGGTCTGGCACTGCCGGAATGTGACCCGGTCTATAAGGCAACGATCATCCCACGCGGTGGCGCGTTGGGTATGGTGGTTTCTCTGCCGGAAATCGACCGCCTGAACTGGCACAAGGATGAATGCGAACAAAAGCTGGCCATGACCATGGCCGGCAAGGCAGCCGAAATCATCAAATACGGTGAGACGCACGTGTCAAATGGTCCGGCGGGCGACATCATGCAGGCCAGCCAATTGGCGCGCGCCATGGTGATGCGTTGGGGCATGTCGGACAAGGTCGGCAATATTGACTATGCCGAGGCGCATGAAGGCTATCAGGGCAATACCGTCGGCTTCTCGGTCTCGGCGCATACCAAAGAGCTGATCGAGGCAGAGGTCAAGCGCATGATCCAGGAAGGCTATGACCGCGCACACCAGATCCTGACCGAACAGCATGATGAATGGGAACGTTTGGCACAGGGGCTCCTGGAATACGAAACCCTAACTGGCGAAGAGATCAAGCGTGTGATGAACGGCGAACCGCCACAATCTGATGGCGGGCAAGATAACACACCGGACAAGGGCAAGGTGCCCAGCGTCACCGCCATCCCCAAGACAAGAGCCAAGAAATCACCGCCCCAAGGGGGCGTGGAGCCGGAACCAAGCGTTTAATCGGTTGTAAAGACAGGCCCGGCATAGGTGCAGGCCTTCTTGATGTCAGGATAAAACCACGCGGGTCTGCCAGATGCCTGTAGTGGATCAAGGGCGGCTGTGGCGGCTGTGAGGCCAGAGGTATCTCTCTATGGTGGCGGCGGATACGTGGCGGTCGGCCAGGTGCTGACCAGGTTAGTGCCGGGAATTCACGGGGGTGACGGGGCTTGAAACATGAACGACAGGCTGGACGACATTTGCCCTGAAGTCTGGATACCGCTGCCACATGAACATGACCTTTTGGGGTTCTACGCCCTTCCCCCCCTTTGCAATAACGCGTTACCTTTAAGTTTTCTAAGTTTTCGGTGGCCGCAAGGTGTTCCCTGCGGCCCGATGTTTGTAACGGGTTAGAAAGCAAATCCAACAACGCCCTGGATGCTTTCGCCAGTTGCCCGAACGCCAACAACCGCGACGTTTCTGATAACTCCTGTGACAAGAATACCGTAGTTAAAGCCCCAGCCATCATCCCCCGGCACCCTGCCGCAGCCTCTGAAGCGGGGTGTAGCCACACAAACGTGTTCCTGCCTTGCGCCCAATAGCAAAGAAGTATCGAGCATAAAAATCTTTTCCTTCACCAAATTCGTACCAATAAGAGCATTGAAAGAAATGGCAGAATCTACGTCGTCAATATAAATGTCAGAACCTGTGCTGGTTACAGTGGGCTTTGACCCCTCTGACCCAATGTCAAACCCCAAAAGCCAGTTTTCATGTATACGAAAATAGGCACCAACGGAATACGCATTATCCTCGCTATTCCGCGCAAAATCTCGAAGGTCTTCATCAGAGGTTTGCACCCCGTAGCCAACATAAACCACCCCGGTGGGGTTCCGGGGCTCTTCTGCCTTTCCAGTTGTGGCCAAGGTAAAGGCAACTGCGGTTGTGGCAAGAAACTTTTCCCAAGAAACTTTTCATTGTGTTTTTTCCTTATGTTTGTGAGCCACAGAGTCCCCCTTGCGGGTCAATATTTTTACTGCAGCCGCTTATGCGGCATCAACGCACGCATACCGCACGTACAAAATACGGCACAAGCTGTTATGCTGCCAATTCCACCCGCGAATCGGATCCAGCAATCTGGATAGATTGAGGACAATCAATTGATCATTCAAGCCTGTTACCAAATCGGATTTGCACTTTTTTGTCCTGGTAATCAGTAATAGCGGTGGGCACCTTAAGGAATATCCTTGGAACACGCAGCCACAGCAATTGCGGTTGCGGTTGCGGCATGAAACTTTTTCATTGTGACGGTTCCTTTGTGTTTCGTAGAATTTCGTCCGGTTTATGGGGGTACGGTGTGGTCAGGGCATCCGGATGACATTGCCACCACGATTGGCATCGACGAACCCGGAGCCCTGGATTCCTGGGTTGTTGAGCACGTCGGCTATCGTCAAAGGTATCCCCGATTTTCACCTATGTGCCACCACCGTTGAACATATTGATGTGGAACACCGCCCCTGCGGTGCTGCCAGGGCATGTGATCGAGTCGGAACAGCCCCATTCAAAACCGCCCCCGAAACCAGTAGCCATGCTCTCCAGGACCAGAACCGTTTCCGAGCCTGAAGTCCGCCGGTGCATTTGCGCCGTTTCGTGGTGTAATTATGTCGTAAACGCCCTTATCACAGGGGCGCGAGAGGGCTAGGAGGGAATGCAGATCCAAGACCGCAGGGACCGGTACCATGAGCTATAGATCCGATATCGAAATCGCCCGCACAGCGCACAAGAAACCTATCCAGGACATTGGTCACAAGCTGGGCATTCCCGGTGATGCGCTGCTGCCTTATGGCCATGACAAGGCAAAGGTGAGCCAAGCGTTCATCAATTCGGTCCAGGACAATAAAAATGGCAAGCTGATCCTGGTGACCGCGATTAACCCGACCCCGGCGGGCGAGGGCAAAACCACCACAACCGTAGGTCTTGGCGACGGTCTGAACCGCATCGGCAAAAAAGCCGCGATTTGTATCCGTGAGGCGTCGCTTGGCCCGAACTTTGGCATGAAGGGTGGTGCTGCGGGGGGTGGGTACGCACAGGTTGTCCCGATGGAGGACATGAACCTGCATTTCACCGGTGATTTCCACGCGGTCACAGCGGCGCACAACCTGTTGAGCGCCATGATCGACAACCATATCTATTGGAATAATGACCTGGGTATTGACGAACGCCGGGTGACCTGGCACCGGGTGCTTGACATGAATGATCGTGCGTTGCGCGACGTCGTGATCTCGCTGGGCGGTGTGGCCAACGGTTTTCCACGTCAGACCGGGTTTGACATCACTGTTGCGTCCGAGGTGATGGCCATCCTGTGTCTGGCCACGGACCTGGCAGACCTGCAAAAGCGTCTGGGTGCCATGATCGTCGCCTATACCCGCAAGAAAAAACCGATCTATTGCCGCGATATCAAAGCCGACGGTGCCATGACCGTGCTGCTAAAAGACGCGATGCAGCCGAACCTGGTGCAAACGCTGGAAAACACCCCGGCCTTTGTTCATGGTGGCCCGTTTGCAAACATCGCGCATGGCTGTAACTCGGTTGTTGCGACTACCACGGCGCTGAAAATCGCGGATTATGTGGTGACAGAGGCCGGGTTTGGTGCCGATCTGGGTGCCGAAAAGTTCATGAACATCAAATGCCGCAAGGCGGGTCTGGCACCGTCCTGTGTCGTTGTCGTCGCCACCGTGCGCGCAATGAAAATGAACGGTGATGTGGCCAAGGCCGATCTGGGTACCGAAAACGTCAAAGCGGTTCAGGCCGGTTGTCCGAACCTGGGCCGTCACATTGAAAACGTAAAATCCTTTGGCGTGCCGGTGGTCGTCGCCATCAACCATTTTGTTACCGACACCAAGGCCGAGCTCGACGTGGTCACAGCCTATGCCGCGGAACAAGGGGCAGAGGCGATCCTTTGCCAGCACTGGGCGAAGGGATCAGAAGGGACAGAGGCCCTGGCCCAACGCGTGGCTGAAATTGCTGATGCGGATATGGCCAATTTCGCACCGCTCTATCGCGACGAACTGCGCCTGTTTGAAAAGATCGAAATCGTTGCCAAGCGCATCTATCACGCTGACGCGGTGCTGGCCGATGCCAAAATTCGCAACCAGTTGAGAGAATGGGAAGCGGCGGGATACGGCCATCTGCCGGTTTGTATGGCAAAAACCCAGTACAGCTTTACCACCGACCCGACGCGGCGCGGCGCGCCGACCGGCCATTCTGTTCCGGTGCGCGAGGTTCGTCTGTCGGCGGGTGCCGGGTTTGTCGTGGTGATCTGTGGCGAGATCGTGACAATGCCGGGTCTGCCGTCCAAACCCGCGTCGGAAACCATCATGCTGAACGCCGAGGGCCAGATCGAGGGCCTGTTCTGATCCCTGGGGCGGTGCTGCCGCCCGTGCTGGGGCCAGGACCGTTTATCAGGGCCATCCCTATCCGGTGCTCAGGCCCGAGGAGGATTTCACCTACGGGTTAAATTTCGTCACCCTCGTGACGATTTCGCAATTGGCCGCACCGGGACGACTGTGCTATGTCTTTTTTTGCGACAGGCACGGCGTTGAGCCATCTGATCCTTGTGGCACTGAGTGTTCCTTGACCGGGTACCGGGCAGGGCAGTGATGATATAAGATGCAAATAGCATCGATCAGTGAAACCTGTGGCAACCGTCTTTAGCGATTTATAGACGGAATCGGGATATGATGGCACATATTGACCAAGGCCGTTGCAACGCCGAAGGTGCTTACAGGCATTAGATTGAGAGTTGCCTGCCCTTGGTTTTGCGTTCCACCAAGGGCAGGTCGAAACAAGGAACGCAATAGGAGAATTTGTTGTGAAAAGCCTTATCTTCGCAATCTTGTTTGCAACAACCACTGCCGCAGTAGCATCAGAAAACTGTGACGCACGTTTTAATGAAGTTATAGATCTTTCACATCGACTTATTAGTCATGCTGAAGGTCTTTCGTCATACTCCAAAAGATTAACTGACAGAATGCGCAACGAACGTGTCACACGTGGCGGAGTATCTCTTCTTACAGAACGCGATGCAAGAAAATACAACGAGGAAAGGTTGCCTCTTCACAAAAACAAAAT
>JACOMT010000095.1:3568-10493 GCA_014623385.1 Paracoccaceae bacterium | reverse complement strand
CCTGTCGATGAAATTTTCCTCGTTCGGGCCCCGTCCGGGCGAGCAAAGCCGTTGGATTTCATTTTCTTAGTCCAGTGTACGCTTCAAGCCTTTCCTAAACCACCGTGCTTGCGTGTCGGCACTGAAATGCACACCTGGATCGTCGGGGGGGATCGTCGGGGGCCTCCACTGCGGCCCGGTTTTGCGGCACTGAAATGGCTGCTGGATTGGGCGACACTTTCCACCGCTTCGGCCCGTGATCCCCGATCTGACGGCGAACCCCGGCCGGAAGATCATCGTGGGTTGCGAAAACGGCAATGGGTCGTCGCATCGGGCACAGGTGCAAAGAGGCCGGGGCTGCAAAACAGCATGAAATCCAATCGCAGTTTTAACGCCCGCGCCAGCTTTGGAGTGCCACTGCCCGATCAGCAGACACGTGAAGTGGATCAGCGGATCATACCCCTGAGGCCCGATCCCGGAGTGCCGTAACCCGCGCTTGCGTGTCGGCGAAAACCACCGCCAGTCCACTGGTACGTCAATCCTAACGTCATCTTCGCCGATCCGGTTCACGTTCGACACGAACCGCGCAAAAACAGTGCATCAAACCATCCCTGAACGCCTCCCAAAAGCATCCCATGTTGATGGTTTGTCCGCAATCTTCCAATGCCGCAGTGGGTTTGTATGCAGAGGTCGTTCCCATGCGGAGACTCCAGACGGTGGCAGTGGGTTTGGTGGCTCTGTTGCCCCACTGCCGCGTCATCCGATCCCCGTCCGCACGGGAACCCGGACGGGTTAGGCCTCCCCGTACCCGTGAAGCCGATTATGTCTTGTCAGTCCAACCTCCACTCTCCACGCCGGAACCCCGAACCACTGAACACGCCCCTACCGTATGCATTCGGAATGCTGTAGCCCCACTTGTAACGTGCCGGAAACAGGGCCCAACCCGCGACGGGTTCTGGCGCAATCTGGGACCGGGCCGACTACACCCGTTCAAACGCGGCCGTGACGGTGTCCCTCGACGGTACCGCAGGCACGGGCGGCGACAACCTGACCGGGAACGCCAACGCCAATCGGCTCACCGGCCTCATACAGTAATGTAGTACGCCGGAACCAATGCGCAATGTGGGAGGGTGAACCGGGCATCCAGGCCATGGTCATCTTAATAAATGGAAGATTTGCTATTCCCCCGACCGGTCCACGCGCATCCGTGCATGTGTTTCCATAACAGACAGCCGCCACACCTCTCTTTTGTTTTTGTCCCCCCTTCCCCCCGTGCCCGACTGGACCAGGCCAGTTTGATCATTACTTCCAGCACCCGCCCCGGTGCTTGCCCCCTACGGACGGCTTGTTGCTGGAAACCGATTTGCTATCATATTCCGGGTGTCCCGTATCCGGAATCCGTATGGACCGGCCCGGATAGACGGGGTTCAGAACACTTTCCCCCGGTGGTTTTGCCACGGTTCGGATGACAAGGCTTAAGAGCTTGTTGCACTTGCACGGTAGACCATTTCTCAGGCTATTGCTGGATCCATTCGGCAGCACCGTACGGGCCATGGCGTTCGACGGCAATCATCTGCGGATCACCCGCCGAGGACAGAACGCGTCGTTCTCGCTACAGGCGCTATCGCGCCCGCCCCTGGTTCAAAGGGGAATGCTGGGAACAGCACTGACTGTGTCCTTTGATAAGAGGGCTGATGTTGTCCTGAGGGGCACAGGCTATCTGGATGCCAGGGCGTTCGCGGATGAGGTTCAAAAAGCATGGGTCAGGTTCAACCTGTCCGCCCTCGAACAGGAAGCGGCGCGGCTCGAGAGGATTCTTGATGGCGTACGGGCACTGGTGACACCGTTACGATATCCCGCCGCATGCCAGATTGTGTCCCTGCTGGAAGACGCCCGTGCTCTTGATGATTCGTTGCTTGCAAAGCTCCGGCCCGAGGCCATCGGCACAGGGGCGAACGAACGTATTTCGACCGTTCGGCAATTCGTTGCAGACCCACGGACAGCACGGGACAATGGCATCGCCGAATTCGTCACCGCCGAGCTGAAGCGCTGGAAAGACTTCCTCGACAGGGTCGAAAGCAAGCCGCTGACCCCGGCACAGCGGCTGTCCGTGGTGGTGGATGAGGACGCGACGCTCGTCCTTGCCGGGGCTGGATCGGGCAAGACCAGCGTTATCACCGCCAAGGCCGCCTATCTGATCAAGTCGGGCATCCGGCGGCCAGAGGAAATCCTGCTCCTGGCCTTTGCGAAAAACGCGGCGGCGGAGATGTCGGAACGGGTTCAGGCGCGCTCTGGCGTGCAGATCGTGGCGCGGACCTTCCACGCGATTGCCTATGATATCATCGGCATTGTGGAAGGGTCAAAACCCGCCCTGGCCAGCCATGCGACGGACGACATGGCCTTTACCAATCTGATCAAGCAGATTCTAAAGGACCTGTTCCACAAGCTGTCAGAGGTGTCGCGGGCGATCATCGAGTGGTTCGCGCAGTTCCTGGCCGAACCAAAGACCGAATGGGACTTCAAGACCAAGCACGAATATTACACCTACCTGGAAACCCGGGACCTGCGCACGCTACAGGGCGAAAAGGTCAAAAGCGTTGAGGAGCTGCAGATTGCCAACTGGCTCTATACGAACGGCGTTGAATATAAATACGAACCTGTCTATGAACCCAAGATGCGGGACCCCGGCAGACGAGACTATCAGCCGGATTTCCGCCTGATCGAAAGCGGCGTCTACATCGAGCATTTCGGGGTGCGCCGCCGGAAAATGCCGGATGGCAGCGAACACATTTACACCGCGCCGTTTGTCAACCGTACCGAATACTTCGCTGGCATGGAGTGGAAGCGCGGGGTGCACGCCCGGCATGAAACCACCCTGATCGAAACCTTCAGCTATGAACAGCAAGAGGGACGCCTTCTGACAGCACTTGAGGAAAAGCTGGCCCCCCATGTCACGCTAAAGCCCCGCCCCTTCAACACGATCTATGACCGCATCACTGAGCTGGGGCAGGTCGATGATTTCTCGCGGCTGCTCGGTACGTTCCTGCGGAAGTTCAAGAGCGGCGGCTATACCCTGGCGGACTGCGAAACCAAATCCGAACGGATGCAGCTGGGCAGGCGGGCAAAGGCGTTTCTCAATTTGTTTGCTCCGGTCTTTGAGGAATATCAGAGGCGGCTCAGCGGCCGGATCGACTTTGAGGATATGATCCTGCGGGCCGCGCAGTACGTCGAGACCGGCCGCTATGCCAGCCCGTTCCGGCACATCCTGATTGACGAGTTCCAAGACATTTCGCAAAGCCGTGCCCGCTTGGTAAAGGCGCTGAAGGCCCAATATCCCGATGTCCGCATCTTTGCAGTGGGCGACGACTGGCAGTCGATCTTTCGCTTTGCCGGTTCCGACATTCATCTGATGCGTCATTTCGGTCACGAATTCGGTGGCAGCTTTGATGGCCAGGGCGGGGTACACAGGACCGTCGATCTGGGCCGGACATTCCGTTCGGTCGACCAGATCGCCTTTGTTGCCAGAACTTTCGTTCTAAGGAACCCGGACCAGATCGACAAACAGATCTTTCCGGCGGGAACCGCATCCAAACCGGCTATCAGCATCGTCTCAGTGTCAAAGGGCGAAGGCAAACAAAAGCTCTCTGAGGTGTTTGAGACGCTCACCGCCAAGCCGGTGGAGGGAACAAAACCGGCCAGCTGTGCTGCTGCTTGGCCGGTATCGCTTTGTCGCGCCCGATATGCGCCAGCTTGGGCGTCGGTTTCCGGGGCTGCGGATCACCTTCAAAACCATCCACGCCTCGAAAGGGCTGGAGGCCGATCATGTGATCCTCCTGAACGCCGACAGGGGTCGAATGGGGTTCCCATCGGAAATTGCTGACGACCCGATCCTGTCACTGGTTTCACCCGAACAAGAGGCGTTCCAGAACGCCGAGGAACGGCGCGTCATGTATGTCGCCATGACGCGGGCGCGTCTTACCGTGACGATCCTTGCATCAAGCGCGCGGCCGTCATCCTTTGTCACCGAGCTCAGAACAGATCCGGCCTACGGAATTGTTCCAGCGCCCTGTGCGGAACCGGATGTCCATGTTTGCGGCGCGTGTGGCGGGCGAGTGCTGGGCGTCAAAGGGAATGACAGCCGCATCTGGTATCGCTGCGAGCATGTCCGGCATTGCGGTAACCTGTTGCCCGCTTGCCCTTCCTGCGGGACCGCTATGCCACGCCGCGCGGATGCGGCGACCGAGGCACAATGTGGCTGCGGTGCCCGCTATCCGATCTGTCCTGAATGCACGGATGGCTGGTTGGTGGAACGGACCGGGCTGTATGGCCGTTTTCTCGGCTGTGTGCGCTATCCCTCCTGTGTCGGGAAAGCCCGGCTCCCACCCGCTGGGCGGCGTGCCCCAGTTGCAAAGGCACGACATTAGCACGCATGGGGGGGACCACCCCCGGCCCCGCACAACATCACCCTGGGTGCATACAGGCCCAGGGTGTTCTGGCACGCCAGAGGACCTCTGCATAATCGGGGAATCCGTTCCGGACAGGATCAATGCGCTGTGATGCATTGGTGGTCTGTTCGCGGGGCTGGAACAGGGCCGGGGACGCGGTTCGCCGGTTTTGTTCATGTGCCCGCCGGGCCGAAGACCTGTTGCCGGGCTTGTGCCGCACCCGTAAACAGCCCGGTGAACAGCCCGGTAAACGGTGGTGCACATGACACCCCCTGCTCTCAAAGCTGCGGCATCGAATCAAGGCCGTCATGTTTGGCATGCCGCCGGTGAAAGGGGCCCCCGGCCCTGCGGTCATCCGGCCCTGCGGTCATATAGCCACCGACGGCCACCTGGAATGGATCACGTCGCCCAAATCAACTGGCGGTGTGCCGCGTCGACCTGTGCCTTCATGCGGGGCAGGCATTGGGGCAAAGCCGCCCCACCACAAAGTGACAAGACCAAGGTGACCGGGAACATCACAGTGCGCGACATAAGGGGGGATTGATTCCCAAGACATCCGATCCGGGGGCTCAGGATCAACTGGACGCCCGCAAAGCCTGTGCTAGGATGCCGCAAGGATGACAGAGGAGACGCGCTATGGCAATGGCAAACGGACATATCCGGACCTATTACAATGGTACCTGGCATGACGGTGATGTGGCCGTGATGAACGCTGCGGATCATGGCATATGGCAGGGGACCAGTATTTTTGACGGGGCGCGCCGGTTTGATGGCCGTACCCCCGATTTGTTGTCGCATTGCACCCGGGCGAACCGGTCTGCCAGGGCGATGATGCTGGCACCGACCATGACACCCGAAAATATGGTGGATCTGGTATGTGAGGGGCTCAAAGGTTTTGACGCGGATGCCGCCATTTATATCCGCCCGATGTATTGGGCAATTGACGGCAACGCGACGCTGGTCGCGCCCGACATGGACAAGACGGGCTTTTCCCTGTGCCTGGAGGAAATCGCGATGCCCCCGGCATCGGCCACCGCTACCCTGACCCGCACCCGGTTCCGTCGCCCGGTGCTGGAGGACGCGGTTTGCAACACCAAGGCGGGATGCCTGTACCCGAACAATGCCCGCATGATGATGGAGGCGCGGTCCAAAGGATTTTTGAACGCATTGGTCGCCGATGCGCTCGGCAATGTTGCCGAAACCGCGACCAGCAATATCTTTATGGTCCGCGACGGTGCGGTCTTTACCCCGGTTCCCAACGGCACCTTTCTGGCCGGGATCACCCGGTCACGCATCATGCACCTGCTGCAAGAGGACGGGGTCGAAGTGCATGAGGCGATTTTGTCCTTTGACGATTTCCATGCTGCGGACGAGGTGTTCATGACCGGCAATTTCAGCAAGGTCACACCGGTCACGGGCTTTGACGACACGTCTTATCAGGTGGGGCCCATCGCGACCCGTGCGCGCGAACTCTATTGGGATTGGGCGGCCACCACCTGAACCCTGGTTTAAAACCATAGCAAGGCCGTGACTTTGGGGCCATTATCCCACCAAAAGGAGGTGGATCATGCGGAAATTCCTGGTCGTGCTTGACGACAGCCGCGAATGCCAGAACGCCATGCGTTTTGCCGCGATGCGCGCGGCACATACCGGCGGTGGGATCGAAATTCTCTCGATTATCCCGCCGGACGAATTCAATCATTGGATCGGTGTTAGCGAGGTCATGCGTGAAGAAGCACGCGAACGCATTCATGCCCATTTCGAGGTCTTCGCCAAATGGATGCGTGACTATCAGGGCATTGACCCCGAATTGGTGATCAGGGAAGGCGAACCGGTCCCCGAAATTATCTCGCAGCTTCATGATGATCCGGAAATTGGCGTGCTGGTGTTGGGTGCAGGAACCGATAAAAAGGGCCCTGGCCCACTGGTTGCCCAATTGTCACGCGATGCGGGCAGCCTGCCCATTCCCATCACGATCGTGCCCGGCAATCTAAGCAAGGAAAAGCTGGAAGCCATCACATGAATGCATCGCGTTTGCGTCGTTCAGAGAGGCCAGACAATACGGCCTGGTATTTGTTTTATGAAGGAGCACAGGTCCGGTGCAAACAAATTTGAACAAACCTGCGGCGCAAATTATCCAAAACAGATCTGCGGATGATCCAGGGGTGCCCTGACAATGCAAGCGGGCCATCAGGGTACAATCGATGGGTTCCGCGGGTGCTGCACGGCGCGCCATCGACGAACATACCAAAGGGCCAGTGTTTTCCGGCGGGTTCCGATGCAGCTGGCCACAGCATTACAAAGGACGATCTGTTGTCCCGGAACCAAACCCGGGCATGTCTTGTGTTGTGCCGATGACGTTCATGGCCGGACCTATAAAGTCAGCGGTGACAGCCTGGAGTAACCCGGGCTGATGCACTTGGCCGGGTTCAGGGCAAATGGACAGAACACCGCCTGTAACGGTACGTGCAGTCGAACACCATTGCATGATGGCGGCGGCA
>JACOMT010000095.1:0-3558 GCA_014623385.1 Paracoccaceae bacterium | reverse complement strand
TATGCTCCGGGATTTATGATCCGGGATTTGCGCGCCAAAACCGAAACCGGACCTTGCACCCGTTACGACCAGGCCGGATATGCTGACCGGGTTTGAAATCAACATCACTCATATTCTGGCCCCGGCCCGGTTGGTCGATACCCGTAGCAAGGTGGCGTTGCTGACGGCACCTATCCTGAACCAATTGGCCAAATGTGGGCTCCCGGGTTGACGGTTTTGACCAGCGGTCAACGGGTCGGCCGCTTCGGGTTGAGACGCGCAACCTGGCAACCAAAGCCCCCGGCACCGTTTTGCAATACCGCAACTGACGCCGGTGCTGGCCTTGCATGTCACCGGTCAGGGCCGCATGTCCGACCTGACGCGGGTAACAGACGCGGCTGGACAGCCCGGAACCGGCATGAAATCCGCATGCACCCCCATATCGGGTGTTGCAGTGGGGCCAACAAGGTAAGGCTCGGCATGGCAATCCGGCTGGGAACAAATGGGGTGCAGTTTTGACCAGGTGAATTTGGTTGAATCCAGGTAATGCAAATCCGCCTTATGTGATCAATGTTTGCACGGTGGGAGCCCCGGACAGTTTGGTCAACCTGTATCCTTGGTCAACCTGTATCCGGGCCGTTATGGCCCGGTTCTGCAGGGGACCCGGTGAACAATCAGAAGAAATTTAGAATGATTCCAAATTGGAATTGACAAGCACGCGTATCGTCTTCATGTTCCACAACAAACCGGAGGTACACGAGGTACACCATGTTTATCCAGACTGAATCGACACCCAACCCCGCGACGCTGAAATTCCTGCCTGGAAAGACCGTATTGGACATGGGCACCGCCGATTTCCCAACCGCTGACGCGGCAGTGAAATCACCCCTGGCACAGCGTGTCTTTACGGTTGACGGCGTCATCGGCGTGTTTTTTGGCACCGATTTCGTAACCGTGACCAAAACCGACGGCGTCGAATGGGATCACATCAAACCCGCCATCCTGGGGGCAATCATGGAACATTACCAGTCCGGCCAACCGGTGATGGCCTGTGACCACCGGGCAGGCTCTGGTCATGCGGAACATACCGGCGAAGACGCCGAAATCGTGACCCAGATCAAGCAATTGCTGGACAGCCGGGTGCGCCCTGCTGTGGCACAGGATGGCGGCGATATCACCTTTCACGGGTTTGACCGCGGGGTTGTTTATCTGCACATGCAAGGGGCCTGTGCCGGTTGCCCCTCGTCCACGCTTACCTTGAAAATGGGGATCGAAAACCTGCTGCGCCACTATATCCCCGAAGTGACCGAGGTCCGCCCGGTTGCCGTCTGAGACATCGATCACAGTCCGATCACAGCCCGATCATGGGCAGCGTTCCCCGTCAAAGGGTCTGTCGGATAAATCTGTGCGGAGGACAGCAGGGGGCCAGTCAGACCTCGATTCGTGCAACAGGGATCGATAAATGCGGTTGCCATTATGCCAACTGTATTCATCATATCCTCCCTAGGGCTTTGCACCAGGTGTGACGGACATTGTGACGGACATTGTGATGGGCCTGACGTGAGATCATGCGGCATCCAAAAGGTCAGGCAAAACAGATGTTCCGGGGCGGTCTTTGGTCAGTGGTGGCCAATGAGAGGTTGGAGTATATCGCCCGTCGCGATATCAGGTCGCGATATCAGAAAGCGTCAGTGCCTGCTCAACGAAGCCCGGATCGGAACGGGTGTTGATAGATGATGCACTCCGGGCTCTAAAGCAAGGTGGCAGAACATAGTGTGATGCGGGGTCATTCTTGCTGGTTTTTGCGAAGACGCTGAACACGAAACATCGCAACAGATCGCAACAGAGTGCTTAGGCTTATCACATGACCCACACCGCGCCGCTGGCTTTGGGGTTTGACACATCCGGTCCCTATTGTGCCGCTGCCTTGCAGCAAGGTGAAATTGTGATCGATGCGCGAACCGAGGCGATGACACGCGGCCAGGCCGAACGCCTGATGCCGATGCTGCAGGAAATGCTGACGCAGGCAGGATTTGGCTGGCAGGATTTGACCGTGCTGGGGGTCGGCACCGGCCCGGGCAATTTCACCGGCATCCGTGTGGCGGTGTCGGCGGCGCGTGGGCTGGCATTGGGGCTGGGTATACCAGCGGTTGGCGTCACGGGCTTTGCCGCGCGTGGACGGGTCGCCGGGCACGACGCGGTGGCCATCCCCGCCCCCCGCAATCAGGTCTATATCGCCGACCCGACCCCCAGGTTGGTACCTGCCGCATCAGCCCGGAACCGACAAGACAGGTTTGCCCACACAGACCTTGCCACCGCAATTGCCCACATCGCGTTTGAACAACGAAACCGGACCACCAGCCCGCCACCGACACCGTTCTACCTGCGCACACCGGGGGCGGCCCCGGCCAAAGACGCCCCACCGATAATCCTGGATTGATGTCGCCCGAACGCATGGCCCGGTTCCATGCGGTGCCCGCGCGGTCGGCGACACCCATCCCTTTGCCTTGGCCTGCGTCATGGTGAATAAAACCGAAATCCTGACCGTTGCCACAAACGTTGCCACAAACCCGGATCCCCAATGGGCAGTGGCACGAACCCCACGACCCGATCCAAAAGCCTGAAGCAGGCGTTGCAACGACAGTTTGGATTTCGTGCTGTGTTGTGGCCTCGACCTCTTTGCGCCTGTGCCCGATGCGACGACCCATTATCCACGATGATCTTTTGGCTGCCCGCCCCGACAGCCAGCCATGTTGACGCGCCGAGGAGCCCCCGACGATCCGGACATGCATTTCAGGGCCGATACGCAAGCGCGATGGGTCAGGAATGGCGCGAAGCGGATGACATCCAGGCGGCTTTGCCCGCCCGGACGGGGCCCGAACAAGAAAGGCTTCATCGACAAGGTCTGCACGGGCACCTGCGGACCGGGCCGAAAGCCCCCGGGTTTGATCCCATGGTCAAAGGGGCGAACGCGCAGGCGGGTGTTGGCACAAGGCCTGTGCCCACCAGACCAACCGGGATGCCCTGCGCGGGCACCACCGTGACGGGATCATGCGAACAGCCACCTGTCATCCGCCCGTCATCGACCCCTGGCGAGTGCAGGCTGAAATCCAAACGCCGCTTGCGGGGTTGCCCGAAGCACCGCCGGATAGTTCGGGAACACCCGACTGGTGCTGGCGGTGACCGGGCAGAACCTGTCGGGAAGCCGTATGGCCCAATCAAAGCTTCCGCCGAACATGACGCGCTCACACATAGGTCGTTTAGGTCGTTCAAATTTTGCCCGGGCATTCAGTAAATTTTTATTTTCAAATTTTATTTTCGCCCCTCGCCAATTTGGGCTTGCATACTGGTGCAGGCCGTGATTAGATACGGTTCAATCCGGGTAAACCATCCGGGTAAACCATCCGGGTAAACCATCCGGGTAAACCAATTTTGGAGAACAAATCGTGACAACGCCAGTTTTTACAGCGCGCACCGGTACCGACAACCCGCTCAATACATTCGGTATTGAGAACCGCAGCACTCCCGTCTTTGTTGATCTTGACGACGACGGCGATCTCGACATCGTCTCGGGGGAAA
>JACOMT010000094.1:7137-13370 GCA_014623385.1 Paracoccaceae bacterium | reverse complement strand
GATTAGTTATTGTCTTAGTAAAGCTGAGAGTAGTTGCGTATAGCTAGCTAGGTGTCACATAACCAGAGATAGTAAGCACTAATACAGTTGTAGGCTCAATCTCCTTAAATTGTAAGTCTTACTTTGCACACCTTACCTGTTGTTTGGTGTTATCCTTTGATGTGGACTTTTGTGCTGTTGGAATATAGGTAAAGACACATGAACACTAACTCTAATTATATCCCACCATTCTGTTTGGCAAACATGGCAACCAGACCACCTCCCTTGCTATTAGAAACCACCTTGTGATGACCTGCATGTGGTGATCATGTGTTGAGCATGTGTTAACAACATAGCTATACACCTTTATGGTGTTGACTTGACTTTTCTTGATGAGCTTGATGAGTCAGTTTATGATCCTGTTTGTGACCCAGTTTGTGATCTTGATGATTCTGTTTCTGCCCTTGATGATCATGTTTCTTGTCCTGATGGCTTAGTTTCTCTTCTGTCATGTGTGACAATGATGGTAAAGATAGAGGGTGTGCTTTATTTGGTGTAACATATTTATTGATTTGCTGTACCGATAATGGAGAACACTTGACTGCCCCCATCCTAATATCATAATAATCTAAAAGAACATAAATACATTAATTTGCTCACTCAGCGTATTTGTGAATGTTGTCCTTTAATATCTCATACTCGGCAGTAAACAAGGCAGACCTATCCTATATAATACCCAATGCAACATTAATGCACTCAAATGGTGAAAATTCATGACATTACCATATGAAAACAATATCAATTTAGCAAAACTCCAAAACTACTCTAATAGAACAGTCAATTAGCAGCACCATTCACAAGTGATTAAAGACACTTCTCAACAGAAAGATTACTGACAAAGTTAGCCAGGCCATTTAAAAGTTCCAATCACAAAATAACTAAGGATATAGTAACCTAGCACTACTAGTCGTACAGTTTTGGAAACATAAAGTGAAAGATGTAGTGTAGTGGTGGTTGTGTCACAGTACTCATTACCTTCAACGCTCCCTTCTGTACACTGTATGTTATGACACTGTGTATGTCTGTGAGCCCCGCCTTTACCTCTATTATTTAATTATGAAATAATGGATCATGTAAACAATAACCACACCTTCCAAATCATCCTCGGTATAGAGTGGTTTGATCGTGATCCCTTCCAACGTGGTCCAGTTCAGATCCTCAATCGCGCGCCCATGCAGTTCCGCCTTGGCAATTTTTTGCCATGTATCTATCTTGGTTGTCATCAGGTTGTCCTCTTGTCAGCTCTGCACTTGGCGGGTGATGCCCCGCCTGTTGCTGCATCACAGCACCCGGCAAACGCGCCAGCCCATCATGTCGGCACCGACCTGCAGCCAATGCTTATCATCAGTGTATAACTCTCGCACTGTCGCCGCCTCGCGACCAGCAAAGGGACGTCGGACCCCGACGCGATCCTCAGGCAAGCGTTTGGCCTGTGACTCCGGATCAATTGGGCGCGCCTATAGGCAACACGGCATCCAGTTGTACCTCTGGCCAACCCGCGAATGTTTCAAACGGCAGCAGCCGCAGGATTGTGTCCGGCACAACAGGTCACGTCGGTGATCTGTCCGCCAAATCCGACATGATATCGTGCTAGATATTCGCCAGCTCCGCAATATAATCTCGACAGGCGCAGATTTGCCCGCACCGACCCCAGCATATTCCAGCACATCCTCGTCGCCGACGATCAATGCTTTCTGTCCAACTGCCAGTTGCGCAACAGATGCAGGTCGATGCGCCCCTTGCCGCGGCGTTGCAGATCCCGACGCAGGTGCCGGAATCGACGAAGGCACAGTACCCTGAAACAAGCCGGACCGTGTCCGTCGCGGTCCCCGAAACCCAATCTGTTGCGCCGCCAATCCCACCGAATTTCACCACAAATAGGGCTGAAACGTGGCGGTCGCACAAGCGGCACGCCCCGATTTGCAAAATTACCCGCATCTGTCTGCCCATGTTGACAGGCCAAACGATAATGTGGCGGCGGTCTCTCATAAGAAATTAACGATGAAAAGTGCTGATTACGATCCAAACGCAGTTCGCAATTGGTCTGGGCTTGCCTATATTCTGGCGGACAGGAGAGCCCATGACCCGTGTCTTAGCATTTGTTTTGTCTGCGACATTGCCGTTCTGTGCCCATGCACAACAGGGCAATGAGGCAACCGACCCCACGATGATCCGGCCAGCGGAAACATCGGATTTGAGCGAATTTTTATGGACAAACCGGCCGGTTATTGTTTTTGCCGACACACCGGCTGACCCGCGATATGGTGAACAGCTCGCACTGTTGCAACGCGATATGGATATGTTGATCGAACGGGATGTGGTAGTTTTGACCGACACCGATCCGGCCGCCGGATCCCCCTTAAGGAAAAAACTGCGTCCGCGTGGATTCCAGATGGTTCTGGTTGGCAAGGATGGTAGTGTCAAGCTGCGCAAGCCCTTCCCGTACAGCGTACGGGAGCTCACGCGGACCATCGACAAAATGCCCACGCGCCAGCAAGAGATCCGGGAGCGGCGGGCCGCCGGGTAACGACGCGCAAGAAAGTCCGTAACATCCCGGCACAGTTCTATTCTTGCTGCCATTAAATGGTCTCCCAGGCTGAATTTTTCGGACCACACCAAGGATCAACCAGGGGCAGATAAAGACCTGGCTTCGCCCAAAAATGTCCCAGGCAAGCCAAATGCGAACAGCGTACCCAAAGCAATGCCATACTCCGCCAACTTCCCAAGTTCATCAGACCAACTGAGAAAAATCGCGTCAAGGAAAAATGTCCCAGCCAAACGCACGCGCCCTTGTATCAGATACAATGCTACGAAAATTCGACCACGAAATGTAACGGATAAAGTAAAGCTGGGTACTAGAGTCTATTGATATTTTCCATATCTGGTTTTCTCAAACCCATGATTCAAGCTTCCGAAGTGGAGGGTTGAATGAACCAAGGTCTGCTGATGATTTCAGATGAGCTTTGGAAAAATATGTTGTTTCTATTGCCCGGTAAGGATGGTGACCCAGGTGCGACGGGAAGCAACACCCTCATGTTCCCTGCGGCAGTTTTCTGGTGCGCACGGACTGGCTCGCCATGACGAGACCTTCCCGGGGAGTTTAGGAAGTGGGATACGGGCTTCAAGCGGTTTTGCCGAGGGGTGAAAATGGGGTTTTCAAGTGTCTTTTCAATGCCGTGAGCGGCAAGCCGGACCTTGAATAGCTGTTGTCGACGGAACAATTGTTCAAGCTCGCTAAAAGGCATCCGGCGCACTAGCCCTGGTCCTGCTTTTGCCGGGACAGGCGCACGACATGAAAGGTGTTGCCCCCCTCTGATTGGTGGCAATTCCTTTGAAGCACTGCTGGCCGACAAGGGCTGCTAAGGGTACTGGCTGAGCATGGCACTACCACCGCCGTTGGCACCATCTGAGCAAACAATACTTCGTCGCAAAGAGCAGGGAATTCACAGGTACAGCGACGCGATACGACAAAAATAACACCAGTTACGTCGCGAATTGGTCCCCGCACGCTATGCTCATCGCCGCGCGATGAATGTCAACGGGGCTTAGTGCGGCCAAGGAAGCCCATGCATATAAAAGGGGGGCATCATCTCTGAAATTCCACTGTGAGACGCCGCAACAACCCTACTCAAACTCCATAATTACATCATCCACGGCCAGAGTGTCGCCCGCGTCTGCGTTGATTTTGGCGACGATCCCCTTTTTCTCGGCGCGCAGGATGTTCTGCATCTTCATCGCCTCAACCGTGCACAGTGCCTGACCTTCTTGCACGTCATCCCCGATGGCCACGTCAATTTTGACCATCAGACCAGGCATCGGGCACAGCAGCAATCTGGATGTGTCGGATGGCCGTTTTTCATGCATAAGCGCGGCTAGTTCCGCCTGTCTGGGGGTTCGGACATAAACCCGTAGGTCGGCACCACGGGTCCGGATCCGAAAGCCACTAGTCATCTTGTGAACTTTCAAAACTAGGGGATCGCCGTTGATTTCCATTTCAGCCAGCACATCACCCGGCGTCCAAGCTCCGGTCACGCGTAGCACGTCCCCGTCGGCAAAGGTCACGGTTGATCCGGCCGGATCAGCCGCAATTACCACGTCATAGGATTGCTTCTGGATCGACACAGTCCAATCCCTGCCTATCTTGCGTTCATGATTGTCCATCCGCCCCGAAATCCGCGTGCGTCGGATATCTGCCACGCGATACATGGCCGCTGTAGCCGCCGCGACGCGACGCAGATCAGTGTCGTCCAGCACCACGCCTTCAAACCCTTCCGGGTATTCCTCGGCAATAAAGGCGGTTGTCATGTCACCGCTAATGAATCTCGGATGATCCATAATCGCCGCGACAAATGGCAGGTTGTGCTCGATGCCTTCGACCTCGAACCGGTCCAGTGCCATGCGCATCGCCTTGATCGCGGCA
This sequence comes from Paracoccaceae bacterium, assembly GCA_014623385.1. Lineage (GTDB taxonomy): Bacteria > Pseudomonadota > Alphaproteobacteria > Rhodobacterales > Rhodobacteraceae > JACOMT01. The sequence goes on along the minus strand of JACOMT010000094.1, from coordinate 8,911 downwards.
CCCCGGGTCGGCCCCCATGTACACAGCTTGGCGATCATCGGGTCGTAATACATACTGATTTCGCCGCCTTCGTAAACGCCGGTGTCGTTGCGCACCGCCGTATCGCCGAGCGGCGCGGCCCCATGCCATTTTCCGTTTTCCAACAATGGTCCGGCGGCGATTTCGGCCGGAGGCCGATACCGGGTCAGACGTCCGATGGATGGCAGAAAGTCACGATAGGGATCTTCGGCATAAAGCCGGTTCTCAATGGCCCATCCGGTCAGGGTCACGTCGTCCTGGGTGATCGATAAAGATTCCCCCGCTGCCACGCGGATCATCTGTTCCACCAGATCGACACCGGTAATCAACTCAGTGACCGGATGTTCCACCTGTAACCGGGTGTTCATTTCCAGAAAATAAAAACTCTTGTCTACATCGACAATAAATTCGACCGTGCCTGCACTTGTATACCCGACCGCTTTGGCAAGCGCGACAGCTTGTTCGCCCATGGTCTCGCGGGTCTCGGCATTGATGAACGGGGATGGTGCTTCTTCCACAACTTTCTGGTTGCGCCGCTGGATCGAACATTCTCGTTCGCCCAGAAAAATACCGTTGCCATGAGTGTCGCACAGCACTTGAATCTCAATGTGGCGTGGCTGTATCAGAAATTTCTCGATGAAAATCCCGTCATCCCCGAAACTATTGGCCGCTTCGTTTTTCGAGGACTGGAAGCCTTCACACGCCTCGGTGTCGTTCCAAGCGCTGCGCATCCCCTTGCCGCCCCCGCCAGCACTGGCCTTGATCATCACCGGGTAACCGATCTCTTGGCTAATCTTCACTGCCTCATCCGCATCCTTGATTAGGTCCATGTAACCGGGCACGGTGCTGACCCCGGCGTCCTTAGCGATCTTTTTCGATGTGATCTTGTCCCCCATCGCCTTGATCGCACCCTTGGGCGGGCCGACAAAAGCAATGCCCGCGTTCTCCAAAGCTTCAGCAAATTTGGCGTTTTCCGATAGAAAACCATAGCCGGGGTGTACAGCTGTAGCACCGGTTTGGCGGATCGCATCCATCACCTTGTCGATGACGATATAAGACTGGTTGGCGGGCGGCGGACCGATATGCACGGCCTCGTCCGCCATTTCGACATGCAGCGCCTGTTTGTCCGCATCAGAGTAGATGGCAACCGTGCGTATCCCCAGTTTCCGGGCCGTCTTGATAATGCGGCAGGCAATCTCCCCCCGATTCGCGATCAGGATCTTGTCAAACATGGTGCGTCCCTCGTCTTTGGTCTGCTGTCACACATCAGGTCGACTCGAACAACGGTTCGATCAAGCTTTTGAGCGGTGTTGTGACGTGGGCGAATACACGCGGTGTCAGTTGCATTTTTCCGAAAAATGCTGGCAGTAGGCAAGGTTGCCCACCGTGCCGATGGCGGCACCGGCCAGCACGTTGTTGTCCAAAATCGCCGCAGCACCCTCGTCCGCACCCCATCCAACAGGACCTGCTCGCCCGCCGTGTTGCCACAACCCCAACACAATATTTATTTCCAAATTTATTTCCAATGCACCACTGATTGTCTCCCATCGCTGCAAACGCATACCGCAACTTGTCTAGCATCTGTCCAAAGCGCCAGGATTTTGCTAGGCTAATATCATTTTATAATTCAACAAACTGCAGTCAAGGAAACCCGGTACCGGAACGCCTGCCTGCCCGCGAAAGGTATATGGAACGGGTGATCTGTAAACCACAGAAACCGGTGCCTCGTTACATGCAGTCTTGACACTGACATCAT
>JACOMT010000094.1:0-6935 GCA_014623385.1 Paracoccaceae bacterium | reverse complement strand
CACGGGTGGTGGGTCAGCGAATGGTGAATCGGAAATTCGGTGCCAGGCAGACGGCTGGAAAACCTAACGATACTTTTACGATACTTTAGCGTGCGGCCCCTCCATTGGCCAGGTACATGCGGCAGGTTTTCGTGGGCTGTCCACGTGGACAGCCCACGAACAGTATTGCTTGCACCTGCCTAGATTACTCGTACTTGCCGGTGGGGGCCGGTTCGCGCGACAAGGATTGCTGTTGGCCGTTCAATTCATTTTCCTGACCGTCCGAATCGCCCTGATTAGGGTTCAAAAGACGGTTCAAAAAACCGCCGGAACCGCCGTTCGCGGAACTGCCGTTCGAGTTGCCTGTGCAGGCCGCAAGGGTAGCAACGACGCCCAGAACGGCGGCAACTTTGATGCTTTGTAACATGTTTGGCTCCTGTTTTTGACAAAGATCGGGTGTTGTTGTTCCCGATACTGCCTCTGATTTTCGGCTGCGGTACCGCAGCTTGGATGTAAGATAACACAAAAAAGCGCAAATTCATACTGCACGGGCCAATTTATGGATATTTGTGACCTTAATGCCGCAGTGAGTTGTCCACATTGCTTTTGGAACACGACATCTTGTACAAGAATAAAAATTGCCCCCAGATACAGGCTTTGCCCTGGGTTGGATAGGGCTCAAAAAATTGAGCTGCGGCGGGGTTTATGGTGCCAGAGGCGGCAATGAGGCGACAATTCAGTCAGGAAAATAAATAACAGTTCGGGTTAAACCGCACCCATGCCTGCACCGGCTGCATGTCGCCCAGAACCTCGTGTGGGAAACAGGCACCAGAAGTCGGATTGACCAAAGGTACCTAGCTCTGCCAAACCTAAAACCCAACGACAGCTTAAGCCTCTGTAAGAACAGTCTTTTCCCGCCTAGACTGCAAAGGGTGCACCGGATGCATACTGTGTATAAATACGACCATGTGGTTAATTCGTCCTTTTTATCAATTTTTGATCAAGGTAAATACTTATAAAGGCCATACATTATTTGGCCATTCTGTCCGGTCCGCTGGCCTTACAGCAGGCAAAGCGGTTTTGGCGGTCTGGTTATGCGGTTGCCGGTGTTTGCGGGTTGGGGGTGATCCTGCTTGCGCTGCCACGCAGGTTCTGCCCGATTACCACCATCGCCAGTCGGGCGTCTTGTTTTGGCCAACCCGAACTATCGGGCGGTGCTGCATCGTGGCATAGGCATTGCTCGATCTCTCAAGCGGCGTTTGGAGATCAGCCTGCCCCCGCGTTGTTCCCAAGCCCTTAGGGGTCGATGACGAGCGGGCCGCGCAGGGCGTCCCGGTTGGCCTTGCAGGCACAGGCCTTGTCGGCCAATACAATACCCGCCTGCGCGTTGGCCCTTTTGATCATGGGATCAAATCCGGGGCTCCTGGCCCGGCTCGCAGGTGCCCGTGTGAACCTTGTCGATGAAACGTTCCTTGTTCAGGCCTCGTCCGGGCGGACAACGCCGTTGGATTTCATCTTCGTAGCCCGGCGTACGCTTCACGCCGTTCCTGACCCACCGTGCTTGCGTGTCGGCACTGGAATGGCTGCCGGGGCGGGGGCGGCACCTTGCACCGCTGCGGCCCGTGATCCTCGACCTGAAGCCCCCCGGCCAGAAGATCATCACAGGTTCCGAAAACGGCAATAGGGCGTCGCATCGGGCACAGGTACAAAGAGGCAGGAGCCGCAAAACAGCATGAAATCCAACCACAGTTTTAACGCCCGCTCCAGCTTCGGATCGCGGGTCCGTGCCACTGCCCGAACAGCAGGCACATTGAATCGGACCAGCGGATCAATAACCCTGAAGCCCGATCCCGGCGTGCCCCAAACCGCGCTTGCGTGTCGGCAAAAACCACCGCCAGTTCGTCAGGATGCCAATCCTGGTCAGAACGTCATCTGCGCCGATCCGAACCACGTTCGACAAGAACCGCGCAAAAACAGGTACCTGAAACCACCCCTGAACGCCCAACCCAATTTGGGGCAATGTTGGCACCGCTCGCATCCGGGGGCAAGGCCCACGCTTTGCCGTCTGGGGCAAGGGTCTCAGTCGGCTTGTCCGAGGTGCCGGTGCCTCTGGGAGCTCGCGTCACCCGGATTCGGTCCGCGACTGGCGGAACCGCCAAGGCCAGCACAGCCAATACCGCGATGAGATCATCGGGCATTGGCGCGTCGGCCTTGGCGGTATACACAAAGGCTTTTCATAATACCCTTTCACTGGCTGAGATCCGTTCAGCATAAATCAGCACCGGACCGCGTGATATGCGCGCGGAAATTTTTGGTATCATTTTCCCGACAGCAGCATTCGGTTTTAGTCGAAGATCCCGTTGCCGCTCTGGTCAATACATTGTTTGGCCTTGGCGACCGATGCATTGACCGCTTCATCCCGGTTCGGATAGATATCGGCCCGGATCATGCTGTGTGTCAGGCGGTCGCCCCCCACTTCTTTTTCGATGCGGGCTGCAATTCGATAGCCACCCGGTTCGCTGATCGGTTCTGGGTAGATGTCAAAGTCCTTGTGTGCCACAGGATTGGCCTCGGCAGGGCTCTTTGCCCCAGCACCGCCAAAGAGTTTAGATAAAAAAGACATGTCAGTTCTCCAGCCATTCCACATAAATACTGAACACAGGTTTGCACATAGCGAAACCGGTCGCCACTCAAGTGTTTGCCACCATATCACCACGTGCCGATGTTCCGGTAATGTGTGCGGCACAGCCCGCACAAGCAGCCGCAGGCGGACCGTCCCTTGTACCGGTGCCGCCGTCATCGTTTTTTGAGCGGGTCACCGGGCAACAGCGGCCCCCTTGGCAAAATGTTTGTTGCCCTTGTGCGCTTTTGATCAGGCTGGGTGCCTCCACTTTGGACGCGGCAGGCGCGCCGCAGGCCGTATGTTTCGGCCCGTGGCATCGGGGGGTTAGGGACATGTCACACGTGCGCCCTAGCTTGCCTATCAAGCCGCCAAGTCCTGCATCATTTTGACGCCTGCGCCAAGGTCGGGATGCAGAATGTGTCCATTCAACCGCAGCCGCCCGTAGAGGCCCGTTCGAGAAAACGGATAACCCAGCGGCGTGAAAATCTGCCGCGGTGAGTTGCAAGGGAATGGCCGGGTTTTTGATGCGGTCAGGCACTGATTTGTGCAGGCGACCTTGAAAAAGGTTTTTGTATCAACACGCGTGGCGCTGATGCACTGCTCTGTTCATTGCAATTGGGTGTTTGCCAAATGCCCAAAAGTGTTCTTGCAAATCCTGGCCGGTCAACCCGGATACCGCGCCGATGAACATACCGGCGATGGATGATGACGTCAGACCAAGAGCATCCAGCACCCGCAGGGCTGGGCTGTGAATGCTGCCTGCGGCACCACCTCCTAAACCTGGGGCACAAGCCGCCGGTCTGTGGGCATGCCGGTTAGCTGTCACTGCTCCAGGAAACTCCGCAGCTTTCGGCTTCGCGACGGGTGCTTTAGCTTGCGCAATGCTTTCGCTTCGATCTGGCGGATGCGTTCGCGAGTGACGCTGAACTGTTGGCCCACCTCTTCCAGCGTGTGGTCAGTGTGCATCCCGATGCCAAAGCGCATGCGCAAAACGCGCTCCTCGCGCGGCGTCAGAGAGGCCAGAACGCGCGTTGTCGTCTCTTTCAGGTTCTCCTGGATTGCTGAATCCAGCGGTAGGGCGACGTTCTTATCTTCAATGAAATCGCCGAGTTGCGAGTCTTCCTCATCGCCGATCGGGGTTTCCAGGGAAATCGGCTCTTTGGCGATCTTCATCACCTTACGTACCTTGTCCAGCGGCATCCGCAGCTTTTCTGCCAGCTCTTCCGGCGTCGGTTCTCGGCCAATCTCGTGCAGCATCTGCCGACCCGTGCGCGCCAGTTTGTTGAGCGTTTCGATCATGTGGACCGGAATCCGGATCGTGCGCGCCTGGTCGGCAATGGACCGGGTGATCGCTTGACGAATCCACCAGGTGGCGTATGTGGAAAACTTATAGCCCCGGCGGTATTCGAACTTGTCTACGGCTTTCATCAAACCGATGTTACCCTCCTGGATCAGATCCAGGAACTGCAGGCCTCGGTTGGTGTATTTCTTGGCAATCGAGATCACCAGACGCAGATTCGCCTCGACCATTTCCTTTTTAGCCTGGTGCGCCTCTTTCTCACCCTTTTTCACCTGCTGCACGATGAGGCGGAATTCAGGGATGTCCAAACCGACGTACTGACCCACCTGCACCATGTCGGCGCGCAACTCTTCCACCTTGGGGGTCGAGCGTTCGATGAACATCTGCCAGCCCCGGCCCGGCTTTGCCGCCATTTCAGCCAGCCAGTTCGGGTCCAGTTCGTGACCCCGATAGGATTCGATAAATTCCCGGCGGTTGATCCGGGCCTGATCGGCCAATTTGACGATGGAGCTGTCCAGCGACGTGATCCGGTGGTTGATGCCATATAGCTGATCAACCAGCGCCTCAATCCGGTTGTTGTGCAGGTGCAATTCCTTGACCCGCAACACCATTTCCGCCCGGAGCGCCTGATACCGCTGTTCGTCGGTTTTCGAGAATGACCCGTCTTCGCTCAAGGTTGCGGAAATCCGGTCGTCCTGCATATCCGACAGGGCCGTATAGCCCTCGGCGATGCGATCCAGTGTTAACAGTACCTGATCCTTGAGCGCGGTCTCAAGCGCTGCCAGCGACATGTTGGCCCGATCATCATCGTCGTCGTCGCGCGTGATCGGGTTGCTGTCGGCGTTCGACACACCCCCGACATCCTTGGCCGGTTTCTTGTTCTTTTTGGTGGCGGATGTAGCGGATGTATCAGCGACGGGGTTGTCAACCTGGGTATCTTCATCCATTTGGCTGCCGAACGTGGTCTCAAGATCAATGACATCCCGCAACAGGATATCCTCGTTCAGCAGCTCTTCGCGCCAGATGGTGATCGCCTTAAAGGTCAGTGGACTTTCGCACAGCCCCGCAATCATGGTGTTGCGCCCCGCCTCAATCCGCTTGGCAATCGCAATCTCGCCCTCGCGGCTGAGCAATTCGACTGATCCCATTTCACGCATATACATGCGCACGGGGTCATCGGTTCGGTCCAGCTTTTCGGTTTGCGCGGCGGCAAGCGTGACCTGGCGCGCATCAGATGTTATCGTGACCTCGGTCGAGCCTTTTTGCTCTTCCTCTTCGGCCTCTTCATCCTCAATGATATTGATGCCCATTTCGCTGAGCATAGACATCACGTCCTCGATCTGTTCCGAACTGGCTTGATCAGGCGGCAAGACCTGATTAAGCTGATCGTATGTGATGTACCCTTTATCGCGCGCTTCGCTGATCGCCTTTTTGACGGAGGCCTGGCTCATATCAAGCGATATTTCAGGGTCCTGATCGTCGGTCTTGCAGGCGTCGGTATCTTTGGCGGCCATCCATGTCTCCATCCATGTCTCCTAGCTGGCTAAGGGCGATTCGGAAGTAAGGGATTTGTGCGTATGAACTGGTGATTCAGCCAGTTTTTTTCAACTGTATTTCTTTGGGAATGCGCCACCAAATCGCGTTATGGTAACGGTTTGGCAAAAACGATGCTTTGGTGCAGGTCATGAAACCTCTCACGTTCGCTGCGGTCGATTCGTGCTCCATTGGCACCGATTTCATAATGCACCCGGTCCTCGGTGTTGCTGCGGATCGCCTCATCCACCGCTTGGGCCGCCTGGCCCAACCGGTAGGTCACCGATTCATCGGCAAAACCTATCAGGTCTTCTTGTGCCTCGATGATCTCGGCGGTCAATCCTTTTTGTGCCTTCAGCTTGGCAAACACCCCGGACACGGTCATACGCGCCATTTCCTCACCTCCCCAATCACAGACACGACGCATCAAGGCCACATGGCCAAGGGAGAACAGATTTTCAAGAGGGCCGGGGCCCAGAGCATCGGATAACCGGTCCCGCAAAGCGTCAGGTGTATCTATTCCGTGACGCAGGAACCGTAGAATCAAATCGCGCAGATGGGCATAGTCGGGATCAGTGCAATCCATGGTTTCCAGCTCGGCTTCAAACTCTCGCAGGATCACGGGTGTGTCGATCAGACTGGCCAGGATCACCGCGATGCGCAACTGCTCCGTGGTCTGTTCATCGCCCGCTGCCAACAGCGACGCCTTGGTCCCCGGTGCCGGGCAGCTGGTGTTTTTGAGTTGGTTCCAGCCGGACCTGCGGTTTCCGGCCAACGCCGCACGGAACAACGACCACCCAAGGGTTTTGATTTCCTGGCTGTAATGTGAACGGACCATCGGGTCGCGGATCTGTTTCAGCTTGTCACGCAGGTTTTTATCCAGTGCCGCCCTGCGTTCCGGGCTGTCGAATACCTTGCCTTCGGTTTCCCGCTGCCATAGCAGTTTAATGATGGGTACGGCGGCATCCAGTGCGGCCTGAACCGCAGGCGCACCTTTGCCCCGGATCAGATCATCGGGGTCCTTACCCTGCGGCATGATTGCAAAGCGCAGGGATTGCCCCGCCGATACCAACGGCAAAGCCAGATCGAGCAGGCGCAGTGCCGCGCGCAGACCAGCGGGGTCGCCATCCAGCGCAATGATAGGTTCGGGGGCAAGCCGCCACAGCAATTGCAATTGATGTTCGGTCACAGCAGTGCCCAGGGGGGCCACGGCGGCACCAAAACCCGCCTCGACCAATGCGATCACGTCCATGTACCCTTCGACCACGATCAACGGCTGGCCCTGGCCCGCAGCCAGCCGTGCGGGGCCGTGATTATAAAGGGTCATGCCCTTGTCAAAGAGCAGCGTTTCCGGCGAATTCAGGTATTTGGCATTGGCATTCGGGTCCATCGCCCGCCCGCCGAGCACGTTGGAAGGACGGAGCAGCACCGGGTATCCAATGGCTTCTGCTACCCTCAGTGCCTCCTCCAAAGAACTGGCTGCGCCGTTCAGCGGTTGGC
>JACOMT010000093.1 GCA_014623385.1 Paracoccaceae bacterium | reverse complement strand
GGATTATGCGAACAGCCGCCCGTCATCGCCCCCTCGTCATCAACCCCTGCGGGCTTCAGAAAAACGCGGGGGCAGGCTGATCTGCAAACGCCGCGCTTTGGCTGCCACGATAAAGCACCACCCGATAGTTCGGGCGGGCCAGAACAAAACGCCCGATTGGCGCTGGCGGCAATCGGGCAGAACCTGCGTGGCACCGTAAACAGGATCACCCGCAACCACCGGCAATCGCATAAAACCAGACCATCAAAACCGCTTTGCCCGATGCAGGGCCAGGTAAGGCCAGCGGACCGGACAGAATGGCCGAATCGAAGCCTCCAACAAACATCACGCTTCACGCAGAGGTCTTTTCAGCTCATTGGCCGAGCCCCGTGACACGCCAGAAGCATGGCAGGAGGGCTACAACAACCACAGACCACATTCCGCGCCCGGAAACCTGAAACCCAGAAAATTTGCCGAGAAAACGATGATGGACAAACTGACCACTTGACCACGTAAGGCCATCAAACCAGACCCAAGTACTCTCCCCGAAATGGAGGAAACCCGGGGCCCAGGTCATAGAGATTCACCATGTGCTGGGAGACGATCACGCTTGAAACAAAGCCCTCACCGCGCAACCGAACGCTTACACGGGACTTGCCTTGTCCGTTCAGGATCTCAACCTGCCGTATTGGCAGACCACTTCAGCGGGGAAGGATCAAACCCGGGGCACCCCACCCTCTTCGACTCCCGACCGTTTTAGATAGGTGACCGCTATATCTTTTGGCTCCTAATCCGTTCACCTTTTACTGGATCGAACAAGTAAAGATGATTGGGATCAAGGGAGATGCTGACGATGTCATCCTGGTCCTTGCGTAAGTGCCGATCACCCTTTGCGATGATCCTTTGCGAACCCCATTGCACGGTCAAAAGCGTTGCCTCGCCGGTATTCTCAAAGGCGTAGATCCGAACGTCTATGTCGCCATGGTCTTCCTCAGAAACGTGCATGTCATCGGCCCGAACGCCAAGAACGGCCTTGCCCAGGTCTGGAGCTTGAACACCGACAAGGCGCGTACCGCCTGTGGTGATGAACATGCCGGACTTCACCGAGCCATTGATGAGATTCATCGCCGGAGAGCCGATAAATCCGGCAACGAACAGATTTAGGGGATCATTGTAGATTTCATCGGGTGTTCCCAGTTGCTGAATGACGCCGTTTTTCATGACCGCTACCCGATCTGCCAGCGTCATTGCCTCAATCTGGTCGTGCGTCACGTAAACCGTGGTGATCTTGAGCGCACGGCTCAGATGCTTGAGTTCGGCACGCATCGTGACGCGCAGCTTTGCGTCGAGGTTGGACAACGGTTCGTCCATCAGGAAGACTTTTGGCGTGCGCACAATAGCGCGGGCCAGGGCCACGCGCTGACGCTGCCCGCCGGACAATGCCTTTGGTTTGCGATCAAGGAATTCCGTCAGTTCGACCTGCTTTGCGGCACGTTGCACCCGTGGACCGATCTCGGCCTTTGGAACGTTGCGAACCTTCAGGGGATAAGCGATATTGTCGTAGATCGTCATATGAGGGTAGAGCCCATAGTTCTGGAACACCATGGCGACATCGCGATCTTTGGGCAGGTCGTCGTTAACCATCCGGTCGCCGATCCAGACCTCACCGGATGTGGGTTCTTCCAACCCGGCAATCATCCGCATCGTTGTAGTCTTGCCACAACCTGACGGGCCCAGCAGGACGAGGAATTCCTTATCGGCAATTTCAAGCGACTGATTATTGACGCCAATGAAATCGCCCCAACGCTTGGTCAGATTCTTGAGTTTGACTTCGGCCATTTAGCGAACCGCTCCTGTCGAGTCTAAGGCGCACTTCTTGGTCGATTTCATCGAACTGCTCCCATTGTCATTCCCTGAACAAAGTATTTTCTGATGATCAATGCGAGCACGAACATCGGCAGCATAATGATGATCCCCGCCGCGCTCAGAAGGTTCCATAAATCACCCTCTTCCCCTTTGAATAATGCAAGGCCGATGGGCAGCGTCACTGCGTCTTTGTTGGTGAGGATCAGAGCAAACAAAAACTCGTTCCATGCGATGATGAAGCAGAAGATCCCCGCCGTCAAAAGGCCCGGTGCTGCCATGGGCAGGACGATGTTGCGGATGACCTGGATGCGGCTAGAACCGTCCACCATTGCCGCTTCTTCCGTATCCATCGGGATCCCGTCGATGAAGCCTTTGATCATCCAGATTGCAAAGGGCATTACAATGGCAAGGTTGGTCAGGATCAGACCCAGGCGCGTGTCCAAAAGCCCTATGTCGCGGAACATAACAAAGAACGGCAGGATAATCACAACGGCTGGCACGAATTGCGTGGCGAGGATCGTCACCAGCATTGCCGTTTCGCCGCGTAACCGGAAACGGCTGAAGGAATACGCGGCCATCATCGCAATCGGGATGGCGAAGACCACGGTGATAAAGGCCACTATAGTTGAATTCCAAAGCTTTTCGCCCAGCGAATAGGGTGCATCAAAGACCAGCCCGAAGTTCGCCAGCGTTGGCCGGAAGAAGAGTTCGAGCTGGTAGACATCCACATGGGTCTTGAAGGCCGCGAGGAAGATCCAGGCGATGGGCACCAGCATCACGAAGGTCGCGATCAGGATTAACGTCACTTGCACCGCGTTCAAAATCTGCTTTCTTTGGCGTCCGGTCATTGCTGCTATTTCTTCTGGAAAACAAACTTAGCGTAGCAGTAGGTCAGGAAGATCATCGGGATCACCATCAGCCACGCGACAGATGCGGCATAGCCAATCTGCCCGTATTTCATGCCATTAAAGTAAATGTAGTGACTGAGGGTTTGGGTGGCTGTACCTGGCCCGCCATTGGTCAGCATGAAGATGTGATCGAAGGTCTTCAGACTGAAGATCGATTTCAGGATGACTACCACAGCCAATACGGGTGCCAGCTGCGGCAAAGTGATATCGCGGAATACGTGCCAGCCGCTGGCCCCATCGACCTGAGCCGCTTCGATGGTGTCCTGCGGTACGCTGGCGAGCCCGCCGATCAGCACCAATGTAAGGAATGGTATCCAGCCCCAGACATCGGCCATCACACAGACCGCGAAAGCCAGGACCGGGTCGGCCAGCCAACTCACATCTGCGAGCGGAGGAATCATGACGCCAAAAAAGGCGTCAAAGAGGCCAAATTCCGGATTGAACATAAAGCGAAAGCTGACGCCAATGAGCGCGGGACTCATTGCAAAGGGAAGGATCAAAAGGGTCTGCACACCTGAACGCAAGCGGCCTCCCGGCGCAAGCAACAGGGCAAGACCAAGCGCAAAGAGCGTTGTCAGGCCGACCGTCAGAACAGTGTAAATCACCGTAACCCGAACAGAGTTCCAGAACGCAGGCGCGTAAAGAAAGGCCCAGGTGTAGTTTTCCCAGCCGAGGTATTGGTTGAGCGAATCGGGCTGATTCAGCCGACCGACCGTGAAGGACAAACGCAAACTTTCAATCAGCGGCCATATCGCCGTAGCAAAAACAACCAGAACTGCTGGCAAAACCAGCAGGTACTTCAGAGTATTGTCACGCATATTCGTTCTAGCGAATTTCGGGAGTATCGGGCGAGGGTTTAACCCGCCCGATGTCTTGAGCTCATTGGATGCGACCCGCGCGGCGCAGAACGCGCTCGGCCTGTTCGGCAGCGTCCATCATCAGCTGCCGGGTGTCGCCCCCTGCAGCAGCTTCGGCAATCGCTGCGGACAAGATGTCGCCGACCTCGGGCCACTCTGGAATTTGCGGCATGATGTCTGATTCCCTGAGCGAGTCCCAGGCGGCGGCCTGGATACCATCGTTGGCAGCGTTGACATCCGGATCCTGTAAGGACGAGATATGCGTGACCACGTTGTTGATGATGGTCTTCCCACCGACCTCACGCACTGTGGCGTTGGCTTTGTCCATCTCGGGGTTCGAGAGCCACTTCATGAACTCCCACGCCGCATCTTTGTTGTCCGAATACTCCGAAATGGAGAAGGGCATGGAAATCGCGTACGTCTTGGTCACGCCCTCATAGGAGGGCATGCCGGTGAAGCCCACCTGGTCCTTGGTCAGAGTTGAGGTGTCCGGGTTCCGGAAGCCGGAATAGGCCCACCACCACACCGGAATCATCGCCGACTTACCCTGCATAAAGGACTGACGTGCGTCCTGCTCGACAAAAGCGAGGCTGTTGGGATTGGTCACTTTGTGAACGGTATGCAGTGCTATGTAATCTTCGGTCGCTTTCAGCGCCTCTTCGCCGGTCCAGGCCGGGGTCCAATCGTCGTTGAAAATATCACCGCCGACCGCCCAGATAAAGTTCAGCCAGATGAAGAGGTTCTGCCTATTGCCGTCATTGTTATAATAAAGCGCAAGGGGTGAGATGTCCGGGTTCGACTCTTTCAGCTCTTTGCCAATGCGAATCACGTCGGCCCAACTCTTTGGCGGCTCAGGTATCAGATCTTTTCGGTAGAACATCAGCTGCGCGTGGGCGCGTAGCGGGAAGCCTAACGTCTTTCCCTCGAACCGAGCAGACCGGGCGAAAGCAGCAGGGTAACGCGCCATGGAAATGCCGTCACGCTCCATCAACTTGTCAATTGGCATCAACCAGTGAGCGTTCGGGGGCCCCCAGCTATCCAGGTAGTTTACAACGTCAAAAGTGCCGTTGGCGGCGATACCCTCTGCGTTGATTTTTTCTTGCAAGCTGCCAAACGGGATGAAGGTCCAATCAGTCTTGATGCCCGTCAGTTCCGTGAATTCGCTGTCGCGCAGCATCAGCCCGTCGAACTGTGGTGTGACAACGCTGAGAATGTTCAGCTTGGTGCCCTCAAATGGTTTTCCTGATTTTAGGCCATATGGCAGATCTTCGGCAATGGCGGCCAAAGGAGCGAGCAATAGGCTTGCAGCAGCAAAACCCGCTTTCAAAAAGATCCGTTTGCGCACGTTATCCTCCCTCGTGAGTCGCATTTCGTTTAAACCGACATTCCCCAAGTGGCCTGCCGGTTGACTTCATGATTGCCTGACGAGGCCCTGATATCAAGCGGATATCGCTGTGGGGGTGTCCGTGGTTACGGAGCCGTCCCGGGTTTGGCACGGCAAGTCGGCCAAACCGCCTCATTCTGCCTCATTCATAGCTCGATTCATAGCTTGGCGGCCTCATTTTCAGGTTTCGGATCAGACTTGTCGAGCCGCTTTCGTGTTGTTTTTGGCTCTGATCGCTGTCACGCACATCGCGGTGGCGCTCGCAAGCAGCGGATCGTGGTCAGAATGGCGTGGACCATCGGGCCGGTGACCGCCACCTCGGCCAACTGGAAGCTACCGTAAGGGCCCCGGAGCGAATCTTGACCTTTTCGTGCGCGACGGATATGACGATTTGGTGTCGTTACCCGAGGCACACAAGCCATGTCCATCTCCACGGGATCATCCCCTGGGGGCATTTCACAATCAATGCTACGGAAGTGGCAAGATCGTCAAAGAAGCGAAGATCGACAGCACCCCTGAGGCGTTTGTCCCGTTCATGCAGGACCTACCCTTATGTAGATCACCGGCATAGGGATGGAGGCCGACCCGCTGTCGCAATGGCTTTACAAAGCTTTGAACGATGCAGGGCTGCGGGTGATGCTGACGGAAACCCGCCTGATCAAGAAAAACCTTAAGTCATCTTACGTAAAGACCGATAAACGGGACGCGGGCCGTTCTGACACCGGGCGAAATGCGCTGATGAAGGCAATCATAGGCATGGAACAGTCCGTGCGCGGAATCCTGTGCAACTTCGGGCCGAAGATGGGGAAGAACTAGACGCAGCACTACGAGGAACGGGTTCGGGAGTTGATCAACGGGAATGACATACTGCAGAAGATGGTGCTGCCGGTTCCAAAAGCGTGTGCGAAGTTGCGCAGGCAACCGGCTGTGTTTGAGCGTCAGGTGCGCAGCATGGCGAGGAAGGACTTCGGTGTGTCGCAGGCTGATGACGACCATGCCGGGGGCGGGGCCGGTTGTCGCAATGACCTGCAAGGCGGCGGTCGAGGATCCCGCCCAGTCCCGCAAATCTAAGCATACCGGCCCGCAGGTCGGATTGACGCCAAAACTCGATAAGTCCGGTGAGCGCTCTGTCACAGGTGAGATATTCAGGACCGGCGATATCGATCTGCACAGTGCACTTTATCATGCGGCGCATATGATGCTGAGCCGCGACCGTGAAAACCGGTTCAAAACCCAGGCTCAGCAGCTCTTGCAGAAAGGTGAAGGTCGCACAGGCGCGGCGGATCAGGTGTCGTCCTGCACAGGATGCGGGTGGATGACACCGACTTCCAATCAACCCGTGACGAAAAACCAGAGTATTGAGGACAAAACATCAACTTGGTATGCTTTTGGGGAATTCCGGGGTGGTTTGACGGACCTGTTTTTGCGCGGTTCGTGTCGAACGTGGTGACGTTCTAAGCAAGATTGACGCCCCAATGGGCTGGCGGTGGTGTTCGCTGACGCCCAAACCGCGGGTTGGGGCTATCGGGATCGGGCCTCAGGGTTATGATCCGCTGGTCCGCTTCAAGTGTCTGCTGATCGGGCAGTAGCACCCCGAATCTGGCGCGCGCACCCTCAACTGCGGTTTTGTGGCCCCAACTTCTTTGCACCTGCGCCAGATGAGACGCCCGTTGCCGTTTTCGCGCGGTGCCCACGATGGTCTTCTGACCGGTGTTTGACATACCGGGCCGAGGCGGAGGCCCCCGACAATCAGCCCGACGGCCCGCCCAACAATCCGGACATGCATTTCAGTGCCGACACGCAAGCACGGTGGGTCAAGAAAGGCTCGAAGCCTACGCCGGGCTACGGAAGATAACATCCAACGGCTTTGTCTGCCCGGGCGAGGCCCGGGGAAAGTTTCATCGACAAGGTCCACACGGGCACCTGCAAACCAGGCCGGGAGCCCGGGTTTGATACCATGGTCGAAGGAGCGAACG
>JACOMT010000092.1 GCA_014623385.1 Paracoccaceae bacterium | reverse complement strand
GAAGGGCCCGGCGCGTTGACCAAGCGAATTGATGCCCTGCTACGTGATCCCGGTGCCCGCGCGCAAGAAGGGCTCGCTGCCCGCGCGGCGGTTGCGAAAAGCCACCTGATCGATGCAGCACAAGCGCGGTTTGACCGGGCCATTTTGCCGTTGATCAGGGCGGCACCATGATCCGCCTGGCGTTGTTGCGGCACGGGTATACCGCATGGAACCGCGCCGGTCGGATACAGGGCCGCAGCGATATCGCTCTGGACGATGCGGCCCGGGCAGGCTTGCGTCGGCTGTCTCTGCCGTCGGACTGGGCCGATGCCGATCTGTGGTCCAGCCCACTGTCCCGCGCGGTTGAAACAGCTGAATTGGTGACAGGCCGCGCACCCCAGACCGACCCGGCCCTGATCGAAATGGATTGGGGTGATTGGGAGGGACAAAGAGGTATCTGCTTGGCCGCACATCCCGCCAGCGGCTTTCGTCATATTGAGGACTGGGGATGGTCCTATCGGCCGCCGGGCGGCGAAAGCCCGGGCGAGGTGTGGGACCGCCTGTGCACTTGGGTCAGAATGCGAGATCGGGACACGGTCGCCATCTGTCATATCGGGATCATGCGGGTGCTGATGGCGCGCGCAACCGGTTGGAATTTCTATGGACCCGCCCCGTTTCAGATCAAACGAGACCGGCTGTTCGTGATAACCGTTGACGGTACCAATCTGGGGGTCGCAGGGGATCCTGTTCATCTGACGATGCAAGGATCTGCGGAATGAAGGTGATGATCATCGTCACACATTTGCTGGGCTCAGGTCACCTCAGTCGGGCGGCAACATTGGCGCGCGCATTTCAGACGGCAGGGCATAACACGACGCTGGTGTCCGGTGGTGGTCCAGCACCGCATATTTGTCTGGGCGATCTGTCGGTGGTTCACCTGATGCCGATTCGATCCGATGGCACAAATTTTTCCAGACTGCTTGATATGACAGGCGCGCCAGTGACAGACAAATTGCGCCGCCATCGCAGTCAGCAATTGACCAATGTTCTGGAAAACCTGCGGCCAGACGTCCTGATAACGGAACTTTATCCGTTTGGTCGGCGTAATCTGGCAGAGGAGTTTCTGTTACTGCTGGAAACGGCACAGGGTATGGCGCGACGGCCCCTGATCCTGTGTTCGATCCGTGATATTCTGACACCGCCGTCAAAGCCGGAAAAGGTACACCGAACAGAGGAGGTTATTCATAGTTTTTATTATGGTGTTCTGGTTCATTCCGATCCGGCACGCGTTCCACTGGATATCAGTTGGCCCGTCACCGACCCGCTGCGCGCCAGATTGCACTATACCGGATTTGTCACCCCCACCGCACCAGAGCCAAAGGCCAGGACGGTATCTCAGCCCGTTGTGTTGGTCAGCGGCGGCGGCGGCAGCGTGGGCCGCCCGGTATATCGCACCGCAATCGCGGCAGCAGCACGGATGCCCGAAAAGACGTGGCACATCCTAGTGGGTGGCATCAAGGCCGCCGATGAGCTAGCCGATCTGGTCCCCCTTATCAGATCGGAAAACGTCATCCTGGAACCCGCCCGCCCCGATTTTCGCCAATTGCTGATGTCGGCAGAAACGTCTGTGTCCATGGCGGGCTATAATACCGTTTTGGACCTGCTACAGACCGGCGTTCCATCAGTGCTGGTTCCGTTTGATGACGGCAGCGAGGTGGAACAAACCCTGCGCGCCCGCGCCTTGGCGCAAACCGGGGGGTTTGAGGTTCTGACCGCATCCAGGCTCACACCGGAAGCCCTGGAGGTGGCGGTGCGCAGCGCAGCAATCAGCGGCGGCCCCCGCCCGATAACAGAGAGTGGGATGGAGGGCGCACGGCGGACGGTGGATATCGTCGAAACCCTGGCGGAACGCGTATGACACTCATCGATTGGGACCCCTTAAAGCGCGAATTGGAATTGTGGCAGATCGAGGACCGGTTCCTGCCTTTATGGTGTCGGGATGATGATGCGGTGGCCGACACGCCCGCCCTGCGCCGCTTGATGCATCTGGCACACCAATACGATCTGCCTGTGCATTTGGCCGTGATTCCTGATCTGGTGCAGCCCGCGCTAGTCGAGGTAGCCTGCGACAGGCCCTATCTGATCCCGATACAACACGGATTCCGTCACGACTCTCACGCGCCCAATGGGGAAAAGAAGGCCGAATTTGGGGCGCACCGCCCCTTGACTCAGATGATTCAGGACATCGAAACCGGCACCGAGCAAATTCGTATGTTGTTTGGCCAGGTGGCACGCCCCATGTTTGTTCCCCCCTGGAATCGCATATCACCAGGCTTGATGTGCCATCTGGCGGATTTGGGCTTTGCCTCCGTTTCGACCCATGGTCCGCGCAAGGATCGCGTGGCGGCACCGGGTCTGGTTCAAATCAACACACATATCGACCCGATCAACTGGCATAGGGATCGCGACCTGGTCGCACCGGATCACCTAATCGAAACAGTGGTTCAGCACCTGCAGGCCCGACGGCAAGGGCGCAGTGATGATCAGGAACCGCTCGGCCTGCTGACACACCACCTTGTCCATAGCCCCGCAGTATGGGACTGGGCCGCAGGCCTGCTGGATATTTTGCTGTCCACCGTGGCCATCCCTTGGGTGCATCCATCAGAGATTGAGGATTTGCCATGAGCCGACTGGATTCCATGTTGCGCCGGTTGCTGGCACAACGGGACGGATTGAACTGGGCCGCTACCCAAATCGCCGGGTTACCGGGTGACGTGGTGGATGTGGGGCTTGGAAACGGCAGAACCTACGACCATCTGCGCGAAATACTGCCGGACCGGCGGATTTGGGGGATCGAGCGTGTGCTGAACAGCCACCCGTCTTGTGTCCCCCAAGCCGAGGATTTCCTGCAAGGTGAGGCAGAACCGATGCTGCGCCAATTGGCCAAGCGGGGCGTACAGATTGTGCTGATGCATTACGATCTTGGCTTTGGCGTCAAGGATCAGGATGTGGCAGAGGCCACGCGCCTGAGTCCACTGATGGCCGATGTAATGGCCCCCGGCGGCTTGCTGGTATCTGGCCAGCCTCTCGTCGGGTTTGAATCGCTGGTGGGGCCGGATACCATCGCGCCCAATCGCTATCTGTTCTATCGCACAGCGAACCCTAGCTGACGCGCTGACCCTGAACCCACGTGGACCGCACCATCGGCTGACCGCCGAACAGCTTGAACCGCATCAGATCGGCCCACAGCCCGATCTCAATACGGCCCCGATCAGTCAGGCCGGAATATTTTGCCGGTGTGTGCGTAACGGTCGCAATGCCGCGTGGCAAATCATCCCAGATGTCGGCCAGATGGATTGCGCCCATAATCAGGGCGGCGGGCACATAATCGGATGACAGGATATCCAACAACTCCCGTTCGGCCAGATCCCTGGCTGCCACATTGCCGGAATGCGACTCGCCACGCACCAGATTGGGCGCGCCCATGATCACCGCGATGTTGTAGGTGTGACAGACTTGGGCCGCCTCGACCGTGGTGGGAAATTCAGCCAGATGTGCGCCGTAATTTGCGGAGGTCATGACATGGTCGGTCGTTGTGTCATCGTGGCTGGCCAGTACCGCACCGTATCGCGCCGCCTCGGACACGGCTTTGGCCTCGTGCATTTCTCCAAATTCTTTGCGCAGCGCACACAGGTTTTTGACATGCGCCACGAACTGGTCTTCGGTCAGGCCGCGCTTGCACTGATGGTATTCGCGTAGCTTGTTGATGTCGCGGAACTGGCGTTGTCCCGGCGTATGGTCCATCAGGCTGACGATGCCGACCCGATCCTCAGACCCGAATTCGGCCATTTCCTCAGCCAGGGTTTCGGAACAGACCTCGGCCCGCAGATGCAGAAAATGGCTGATCCTCAGAATGCCCGCGCCGCGCAGGCCCCACAATTCCGTTGCCAATTGGCGGGCATATTTACCATAGGTCCCGTCGCTTGGAATAGACCCAACGCGCATCGCGTCAAAAACCGTCGTGATTCCGTTTCCGGCCAGTTCTGTATCATGGGCCAAAATGGCGGCATCGTGCGGCCAATGCACCCCGGGTCGCGGTTGGATATGTCGTTCCAGATTATCTGTGTGCAATTCGATCATTCCGGGTGCCAGATAGTCACCGTCCAAATCCGCCGCCCCCGGCGGCACAGTGCCACCTTCCGCAATATCCGCGATCATACCATCGCGCATAACAACCGAACCGCGCCGCGTTTCCCTCGGCAAAACCAGTATCGCATTGGCAAGGATTACTTCTTTTGTCATGTTGACCTCGTCAAATTCGTTGGGTTCAGATCAAAAGGATTGCTGTGGCCTTTACCCGTTATGCTGTCTATTTTGTGCCACCCGCCGATGCACCATGGGCAAGATGGGCATCGAATTGGCTGGGCCGGGACATCGTGTCAGGCGCGTCGGTCGCATTTCCCGATACCCCCGATCTGCCCTTGCCCGTGTCTACGATCACGGCAACTCCACGCAAATACGGGCTGCACGCCACGATCAAACCGCCGATGCGTTTGGCCAATGGAACGACAATTGACGCACTGAGTGATGCGTTGGCCACGCTGTGCCGTCGCCGTGCGCCGGTTTTGACCGACGGGCTGGTCCTGCGCGCGAAGGGGCAGTTCCTGGCGTTGTGTCCGACAGGCAACCTGACGGCTTTGAACCAGTTGGCGGCGGATTCCGTGACGGAGCTTGACCGATTCCGCGCACCGGCTTCGGAGGCGGAACTGACCAAACGCCGCAAGCGATGCCTGAGTGCTGCGCAAGAGGCCAATCTGCTGCAGTGGGGCTATCCGTATGTGCTGGATGAATTCCGGTGCCACATCACCCTGACCGGGCGTTTGCCGACAGAGGCTGTGGGTCCCGTGACCGCCGCGCTGAACAGCATGCTGTCCCCAATGCTGCCCCAACCGTTCCAGATGGCGGATCTCGCAATCGCCGGTGAGGATCGCGCCGGGCAATTCCATTTGATACAACGCTACCCCTTGACCGGCTAAAGTACATCAAGCGCCGCCAAAACGGCGGTGTCCAACGCGCCGCTGTTGTCGATTTTGGTGACGGATCGCAGGCCATCGGGCAAAGGTTTGCCCGTCTGTGCCAAACGCCGCGCGACGGTTTCAGCATCCTCGCGCCCGCGCCCGGCCAATCGCTGGGCCAGTACCTCGGTCGCGGCGGTCAGGTGAATGACCCGAAAATCGCCGAACACCTCTTGTGCCTGCAACAGTGCCGCGCGGGAAAGGTTGACCAGAACCGCCTCAGCCGTTCTGCGCAGATCATCAATTGTTTCGGGGACACCATAGCGCAAGCCGTGCGCCGACCAGTAGAGGGCAAACCGGTCCTCGGCGACCATTTGGTTGAATTGTGCCTCGGTCACGCTATCGAAATCCTCACTGCCCGATGCGCTCGGGCGGGTAATCACCCGACGCGCCAATTGAATGTCCAGGCACACCGCGCGCATAGCTGTCATCACACTGTCCTTGCCGACCCCAGAGGGTCCGACAACCGCAATGACGGGCGCACGGGTCATGCCGACATATCGGGCGTGAAGGTGGCAACGTCCACGCCCCGGTCGCATACGCGATCACGCGCGCTCTGATCATGAAAGATCCTTAAAATCGCTGTGCCCCGCGCCCTGGCTTCTTTGATCAATTGCCAAATCGTATCCCGGTTCCATGCATCCGAAATTGCCACGGCCCGTCCTCCCCCAGCACTAAGAAGTTATTCTGCCACAACGTCCAGGGTTGGCACAACGCGCAAAAACTGGCGGACATAACCCATAGTTTCCCGCCCCAGGGTCGGTATGCCCAGCGGGGCCGCGCCGATACCATTCATATCATCTACCTAAATCTCGCCAATCACGGCAGATCAAACGCATTAGCATGGATTTCCCAGTGCCAGACGCCCCGATCAGTGCGACACATTCGCCACACCGGACTTCTAGATGCGCGTTTGCCATTATCAAGACCTCTGCATAATTGGAAGATTCTGGACAAACCATCAACCCGGTATGCGCTTGCGCGGCGTTCAGGGGGAGGGGTGATAGACCTGTTGTTGCGCAAAGCGGTGGATCGGATCGGCGCAGACGACGTTCTGAGCAAGATCGATGCACCAGTGGACTGGCGGTGGTGTTCGCCGACATGCAAGCTTGTGTTGGGGTGTTTCGGGATCGGGCATCTTCAACTGAGGTTGGATTTCATGCTGTTTTGCGGCCCCGGCCCCTTTTGCGCCTGTGCCCGATGAAACGACCCATTGCCGTTTTCGCAACCCACGATGATCTTCTGACCGGGCCGAAGAGGTCGGCACCCGACGAACCACACGGGTTACAGGTATGGTCGGCTTTCGTCGCTTCAAATGGATAGTCATCTAAATCCAATGACACCAAATCGGGTGTAGAGAGGCAATGCATAGATGCGCTCTTCACGACCGGCACCAAAGAGCTGAATGGCCGACATGTTCGGTTTTGGGGCTGTCGTATTTCGGAAACGGCGACGGGTCCATCACATAACTTCCGTAGGCATAGAACGTCGCAACCACGCCATGATGTCTTATGCCCTCATAAAGTTTGACATGCATCAGCCCGTAATCTTCGCAGCGGGCACGTCTTGCGTGTCGCGGTCTCTCACGGTTCCAGAAAGCGCAGTGGTTCCAAAACAGGTACTTGATAGAGCAGGATTTGATCCTTGCACAGCTGCGTTTCCGGGATCCTATGCCGGGTCTGGATGACGCTGTCCTTCGTTGTGGTGATGCAGTCTTGCCCCTGGCCTGTAACGTCGCAAGCTATGTGGATGTCAAATCCGCTGTCGCCGCAGGATTGGACAAGTTCGGAAAGCTGGATGGGCTGGTGAACAATGCCGGGCTGAGCGACAGCGCCCCCCAATGTGTGGGTGCATGTGGCCGACGTGAATCCCAAAGGGGGGTTATCATAGTCTGAAAAGACTTATGCATTTTGTTCAAAGGGGTACTATGATGTTGACAGGATGTGGACAGGAAGCTTTGCTGTAAAGTCTGGCCATCCAGGCGGTTGGCAAGGCTCTGCGCACCGCGGTGT
>JACOMT010000091.1:9067-17110 GCA_014623385.1 Paracoccaceae bacterium | reverse complement strand
TGATACGGCCTTCGAAGTTGCGGTTGCCCGACAGGACCGAGGGGGCGACCAGGTCGCCCTCGGCAATGGCTGTGCTGAGTTCCTTTTGGATCGGACCGGAGTTGCCAATGCAGGTGGTGCAGCCATAGCCGACGAGGTTGAAACCGATCTTGTCAAGATCGTCTTGCAGGCCAGCGGCCTCTAGATACGCGCTGACAACCTGGCTACCGGGGGCCAGCGAGGTTTTGACCCATGGTTTGCGGTTCAGACCCAGGGCTGCCGCCTTGCGCGCGACAAGACCCGCACCGATCATCACGTAGGGGTTCGACGTGTTGGTACAAGAGGTGATCGAGGCAATGACCACCTTGCCACTTTCCATGGTGTAGGGTTCCCCGGCGACAGGCACCTCTTTTCCCATCGGACGTTTGAAGGTGTGTTCCATCTCTTTTGCGAATGCCGCCTTGGCTTTGTCCAGGGCAACATAGTCCTGCGGGCGTTTCGGGCCGGAAATGGCCGGTACGATGGTGCCCATGTCGAGGCACAGCGTGTCGGTATAGACCGGTGCGTAGTCCTCACCGCGCCAGAGGCCGTTTTCCTTGGCATAGGCTTCAACCAGCGCGATGCGGTGTTCATCGCGGCCCGTGTTGCGCAAGTAGCGCAGCGTTTCGTGGTCGATCGGGAAAAAGCCGCAGGTGGCCCCATATTCCGGGGCCATGTTGGCAATAGTTGCGCGGTCGGCCAGGGGCAGGTGGTTCAGGCCTGCACCATGGAATTCCACAAACTTGCCAACGACGCCCTTTGCGCGCAGCAGTTCAACAACTTTCAGCACCAGATCGGTGCCGGTGGTGCCCTCGACCAGGGATCCGGTCAGTTCAAAGCCGATGACTTCCGGAATCAGCATAGAGATCGGTTGGCCTAGCATCGCGGCTTCGGCCTCGATCCCGCCAACTCCCCAACCCAACACAGCGGCACCGTTCACCATAGTTGTGTGCGAATCGGTGCCAACAAGCGTGTCGGGGTACGCAACCTCTTGCCCATTCTGGTCGGTATCCGTCCAAACGGTTTGTGCCAGGTATTCTAGGTTCACTTGGTGGCAGATGCCGGTGCCCGGGGGGACAACGCGGAAATTGTTGAACGCGGACTGGCCCCATTTCAGGAACGCATAGCGTTCCACGTTCCGTTCATATTCGCGTTCCACATTCACCTGAACGGCGCGAGGGTTACCGAATTCGTCGATCATTACAGAGTGGTCGATGACCAGATCCACGGGGTTCAGCGGGTTGATCTGTTCCGGGTCACCACCGAGTGCCGCCAGACCGTCGCGCATGGCCGCTAGGTCCACGACCGCCGGAACGCCGGTGAAATCCTGCATCAGCACGCGGGCAGGGCGATAGGCAATTTCGCGCGGGTTCTGGCCACCATGCGCACCCCATTCGGCGAAGGCCTTGATGTCCTCGACATCGACGATTCTGCCGTCCTCGAACCGCAACATGTTTTCCAGCACCACCTTTAGCACGGCTGGCAGGTTCGAAAAATCGCCCAATCCGGCGGCCTGTGCTGCCGGAATTGAATAATAGTGGATGGTTTTGCCGTTGATGGTAAGCGATCTGCGTGTCCTGGCGGTATCCTGTCCGACGGTGATGGGCATATCCTGGCCTTCCTATTCAGGGTACGTGAAAATCGGCATGGTCTGGGACCTGTTTGCACTATCTGACTGCGCCAATCAATGGCTTACATCGCCTCTGTGGCATTTTTGTATACCATTGCACACAGTTTGATCGAACCATTGCACTGTGTTCACCATCTCTCTCAAAACCTTGATTAGCTATTTCAGCATGTATGCTGTAAACGCAAGGGGATACCAGATAGGATGATGTTCCCGATGAATGTGTTGTACGCTGTATTCGTTTCGCTTATCAGTCTTGGGTCGGCGGTAGCGTCGGCCCAATCCAACCCGGTGGTTGTCGAACTCTTTACCTCGCAGGGGTGTTCGTCCTGCCCGCCTGCAGACAGGTTTATGCATGATCTGGCCAAGCGGGAAGATGTGATCGCGCTGGCCCTGCACGTAGATTATTGGGATTATATCGGTTGGAAGGATGAATTTGCCGATCCGGCCTATGCCAGGCGGCAAAAGGGATACGCCCGTGTTGCCGGGCACCGGATGGTGTCCACGCCACAGATGATTGTGAATGGCAGCGATGATGTGGTCGGTGCCCGTTCAATGGAATTGGCAGAGCTTATCATGACGCACAAGATGCAGCCGGATCATGCCCGCATCCGCGGCGTGATTACGGAACAAACCGCGCGGATTGTTGCTGAACCTATAGCGCCGTTGCAGGCTAGTCCGCTGGATGTGCTGTTGGTCCGGTATGACCCGGAACGTACGGTGCGCATCAAGTCCGGGGAAAATGCGGGTCGCGAGATTAGGTATGTCAATACGGTGCGGGAATGGACCGTGATTGGCCAATGGGATGGCGTTGCACCGACGGAAATGAATGTGCCCATCACCGGGGATCGGCCGACTGTGGTACTGGTTCAAGTGCGCAAGCCGTCTGGTCCCGGCCCGATTGTCGCTGCGGCCAAACTGGAATGATTACCCGTTGTGTTCGATGTGATCGCGGGCAGGCGCGTCCTTCCACCGTCGGTGAATCCAGAACCATTGGCCCATATTGTCCCGGACCGTGCGTTCCAGGTCATCGTTCAATGCCTGAGTCATCGTTCTGGGATCGCTGTGCCCAATCGGGGGGCGCGTCTCGATCATGAAATCCAGCCCGTTTTTCTGCCGCTGGACATAAACCGGTAGCAAAACACAATTAAACCTTAGCGCCAGTTCCGCCGTTGCGAGGGATGTTTTTGCTGGTTCGCCAAAAAAGGTTAGGGGCGCGCCCCCTGCGACGTGGACGTCATTGAGGATGCCCAGCATCCCGCCAGACCGCAGATGCCGGATCAGATCGCGCATGCCTTGCGGACCCTGTTCAAACACCGACCCGCTGAGCCTGGAGATGTGGCGCAAATAGTGATCGTTGAAATAGGGGTTGCCCATACGGCGATAAAGTGCACCCATTTCGTATCCGAGCGCACGCATGCATCCCAAAATCGCGTAAAAATTGCCGAAATGGGCGGTCACAATGATGACGGGCCGCCCGTCGGCCCGGGCGGTTTGCAGGTCCTTGAACCCCGGGCCCACCAATTCGGCCGCCCGTGACCGCGCCACAAATGGTGCGGTTGAAAAAACCTCGATAATGGTGCGCCCCGCATTGTCCGGCACCGCCTGGACCAGCCGGTCAACCTCGTTCCTGGTCAGATCGGGGCATACCAGTTGCAAGTTAGTGCGGATCCGTTTGCGGTATCCGGCCAGGGGTGCGGCCAGGCGGGACGAAACCCATCCCGCTGCCGCCACGCGCCGTTCATAGGGTACCAGCAAAAGTCCCGCCAGAAGACAGCGCACGATCCCATAGCCGATCCGATAGACGAGCTTTTGCCGAACAGATAACTCTGATCTTTGTACGGGCATCTGATGCGGTGACTATCCGGCACTATATGGCAAAGGTCTCATCGCCCCAGACATAAAGGTGGGCCAACCCAATGACAACAGCCCCCGGCAAAACTGGATTCCCCCAGAGCACCGAACAATCGGGGCAATGGACCTGCGGCGGACCTGGGCGAAAACGCCATCGGACCCGACCTGCAAACCTGTGTCCGGGTATGGTGCCTGGCGCACGCAGGACATTTACCCCATTCCTGCCATAGCCTAGAATGACCAGAATGTGAAAGCCAGCAAAGAACGGCGCGTGTCCCGGTTCGACCAATATCTTTTTGTGCAACTGCTGTTGATGTTCGGGTTGTTCAGCCTGGTTCTGGTTGGCGTGTTGTGGATGACCAGTGCGGCAGGCCTGTTTGACCAGCTCATCAGCGGGGGACAATCGGCGTTGGTGTTTTTGGAATTTTCCGCACTCACTCTGCCCACGCTGGCCCGTACGGTTATGCCCATGTCAGTGTTTGCTGTTACTTTGTACGTCACCAATCGCCTGTCTCGGGAAAGCGAGTTGACCGTGATGTTGGCCACGGGGGCGACGCCGATGCGGCTCGCACGTGGTGTCTTTGCCTTTGGCATCGCGACCGCGTTGATGATGGCTGTTCTGACCCATGTCCTGCGCCCCGTCTCAATACGGCAACTGGACCAGCGAGAGGCCGAAGTGTCAATTTATGCAGCGGCGGTGTTGAGCGCGGGGCGCTTTCACCATGTGAAGGGCGGGATCACATTTTATATCGGCCATATCGACCAAGATGGCACATTGAACGATGTGTTTTTGTCTGATCGGCGCGATCCCCGGACGCACATCACCTATACGGGATCACGCGGATTTCTGGTGCGCCGGGGAGAGGCCACCAAGCTGATCCTGGTCAACGGCATGGCACAACATTTGAATGTGGCATCGAACCGGCTGGGGATCACCAGCTTTACCGATCTCATCTATGACATCACCCAGGTTCTGGCCCGGGAAACGAACCGCATTCCGGATGTGCGCGGATCGCCAACCAGTGAACTGATCTGGAACCGCGATGTGGTGATAATGAACTACGGCTGGTCGCGGGGTGCCATTGTCCAGGAGCTGCACGAACGCAGCGGTTGGGCACTGATCTGTCTGGCCGTAGCCATGATGGGATTTTCCACATTAATGTTGGGCGGGTATTCCCGGTTCGGATTGTTGCCGCAGGTAATCCTGGCCTGTACCCTGCTGATCGTGCTTGAGGTCCTGCGCGGCATGGCGGGGCCGATAATCGAACAGACACCTGCGCTCTGGCCGCTGGGCTATGTGCCGGGGTTGATCGGTCTGATCCTGGCCTATCTGTTTTTGTGGCTGTCCGGGCGGCCGATTGGCATGTTGCTGCATCTGCGGCCCAGATTGGCAGCAACCGCTTGACCCGGGACCACACGTGGTTTTTGCTGCGGGATGTACCGGACACCCGCGGCACATTGGTGTGGCCCCGGAACACTCACGATACAGGTAGCGCGACATGAAACTGTCTATTGTTATTCCCATGCGTAATGAAGCGGAAAACGTTGACATGCTGGTGCGCGAGGTCGACACAGCCTGTCGGGATATTCCCGACAAGGAGCTGATCCTGGTCGATGACGGGTCAACGGACAAAACCGCCCAACAAATCCGGGATATGCAATTAGAGGTTCCCTGGCTCCGGCTGTTGCAACATGCCCCCGCGGGCGGCCAATCGGCGGCTGTGCACAGCGGGGTTCAGGCCGCGCGGGGCCAGATCGTGTGTACGCTGGACGGTGATTTGCAAAATCCCCCTGGGGAAATTCCGAACCTGATTGCCCCATTTGACGCGCCCTATGCGTTGGGCAACCTGGGCCTGGTCGCGGGCCAACGGATCCGGCGCCAGGACACATGGGTCAAGAGAGCCGGATCAAAATGTGCCAATACGCTGCGCGCCTGGATGCTTGACGACGACACGCGCGACACAGGCTGTGGGCTGAAGGCGTTCAAACGCGACGCATTTTTGGAACTGCCGTTTTTCAACCATATGCACCGCTATCTGCCTGCGCTGTTCAAACGTCAGGGGTATGCGGTCCACCATGTGGACGTGTCACATCGCGAACGCGGCGGCGGTGCGTCGAAATACACCAATGTTCAACGGGCTTTGGCTGGCATTCACGACCTGATCGGTGTGGCCTGGTTGATGAAACGGGCCAAAACGGTCCGTGCGACCGAAGCCGCACCACCAGCACGGGACTAGTACATGGACAGCTTGCTGGCCTTTGTTCACGTTACATCCAGGACCGAGCTCGTATGGGTCAGCGTCGGGCTGGTCGCGCAACTGCTGTTTTCGGCGCGGTTCGTTGTGCAATGGCTTGCCTCGGAACGGGCTAGGAAATCGGTTGTGCCCGAGCTGTTCTGGTGGCTGTCAATTGTGGGGGGGGTTACGTTGCTGGCCTATGCCATCTATCGCGTTGACCCTGTGTTCATCCTTGGCCAATCCATGGGGGTGGTCGTCTATGCCCGGAACCTGTGGTTGATCCATGCGGCAAAGCGCTGCACCACCCGCGCCTGAGCCTGTGATCCTGGGCCTGGCGGTGATTGCCGTGCTGGCCTTGTATCGCGGCGGAATGTTGTGGGTGTCCACGGCGGACCTTTTTATGGACGAATCCCAATACTGGCTGTGGGGACAGGCGCTGGATTGGGGATATTATTCCAAACCGCCCATGATCGGCTGGGTGTTGCGCGCCTTTACCGAACTGGCGGGCAGCGATGCGATCCCGATCATCCGGTTGCCGATGGTTCTGTTCCAAACAGCCACGGCGATCATTGTGCTGTTTGCGGCACGACAGATCACCGATCCGGTCAGCGCCACCTGGTGCGGGGTCGTGTATGCAACATGTCCGTTCACGGCGGCGGGGTCTTTTCTGGTTTCCACGGACACTGTTCTTGCGCCGTTTTTTGCCATGATGCTGTTGTTGTACCTGCGGCTGGCCCGCCGGTCCTCGGCCATGCTGGCCTTGACGCTGGGGTTCTGCATGGGGCTCGGCATGCTGGCCAAATATGCCGCTGTGTATTTCGTTATTGGGGCGGTCATTGGCGCGCTTTTGATCCCGCCCGCCCGGATATCACCGCGCGACCTGGCCCTGGCCGCAGCCAGCCTTGGCATAACCGTGGCCCCGAATGTCCTTTGGAACCTGCAAAATGACCTGACTACCCTGTCCCATACGGTCGATAATGTGGATTGGATCAAGGATATTGGCAGCGATATGTCGCTGAACTGGGCCGGGCCGGGCGCATTTCTGGCTGGTCAGTTCCTGGTGTTTGGACCGATCTGGTTCGCTGCCTATCCCTGGGCGATCTGGCGGGCCTTGCGCGGGTCTGACTGGCGGGTCAAATGGCTGGTCTGCATGTCCCTGCCGATCATTGTGTTGGTCTGTGGGCAGGCCCTGTTGTCCAAGGCGTATGCCAATTGGGCCGTGATGGCGTATTTGGCGGCGCTCTTGCTTACGGTGCCGTTTTTGTGGTTGTACTGCGTCGATTTGTGGGGCGGGCAGAGATGAGCCAGCGCCTGATGGCCCGGGCCCGGGCCGAGGGCGTTGAAACCATTCTGGCGTCGGACCGGAACATTCTGGCCGATCTTCTTTACCAGGCCGGGGATGCTGATCTGACCATAAAAACCATTCCCCATGATGGACGGCCCGCGCATTACTATGCCCGGGCGCACGCCTTTACTGGATCAGATCGCCCGGTGCTGCTGGTTGTGATGTCCGACACTCCGCCGGATTGTGTTGACGGCAGCCCCCCGCGCCTGCTGGACATCTGGCCCCCGCCTGCCGGTGCCTATGAGCGCAGCCGCATCCACCTTTTTATCGCCAGCGGGCGCTGCTGGCCGGATCAATGACACCGATTCGCAGCCTTGTGGCGGGATTGGCCATCTTTGCGACCCGCACCGCCCTGTCCCGTGGCACCCGGGTTCATATTTGCCTGCCTTACAATTGATGAGACCGGCATCGGGCGGCGGTGTGCGGTAGTCTGACGCTGTTCTTTGTGTTGCAGGTCAGGGGTGGTCACAGGCTCAAACAGGCACCGGGGAGAGCCGCCGATGAGCACCCGGCCCCGTGGCGATTTTCGCGTTTTTCGCCGGGGGGCCGTGCCTTGGCTGCGGGTTTTGTCACTGGCGGGCGATTGGACTGACCCCAAACCGCCCGGCTCAGCTGTCGGTCAGACGGGCCATCAAACCCATTGCGCTCAGTGTCGCCCAATCAGGAACGCCGGTTGCTTTGCTGGTAGGCACGCATCGCGCGTCCAGATGCCGACGGGTGTACCGGTATCAAACCCTGCTGCGCGGTAAGTGTCGCGGTTCAGGTGCAGGGCGGAAAATCCGCAGGCCGCACCCAGCCGTTCAATCACCGCGACCGTTCCGGCCATGTTACAGCGGGTGTCATGGGTCTGTCCGTTGCGTTCGGTCAGGTACAGGAACACCGTGTCCGCATTCTGCAGGCGGTTCAGCAGCACCACAACCCGAGCACCAAACAGGCCCGCGCCCTTTTCAGAGACGAGTTCT
>JACOMT010000091.1:0-9039 GCA_014623385.1 Paracoccaceae bacterium | reverse complement strand
GCGCAGGGCCACATCGTGCGTGTTCGAGCGGCAGGTTGCTGAGGGCATAGGTTAAATCAGTGGTGCTTCTCCCTCAACGCACTGGGCCAACAGGGAGTTGAATTCGTGATCCCGCAGGTCATGCTGTGAGGCATTAAACGCCAGGATGCGCGGCCAATCGTCGATCTCTGACTGATCTATGCGCAACACCGACCATCCGTGTATCGTTGTGAAACCGGTTGTATAGCAATCAACAAAAACCGTGGCGGTATAGTCGATTTCCGGGGCCGCCGCATCGGCCTAGGACGGTACAACAGCCTGCCTTTGTGGTGCATCCTCTGACAGAGAGGGCCAGCGGCCAAACCATCTGCCGTTCCATCCGGCCCGGGTAAGGCGATTCCGTACCGCGCTTGCATATACCCCGGGTGCAGCTGCGCCAACATGAGCCGTTCCGTTTCCAGCCATGTCAGCATTTGTGTCAACATCGGGGGCCCGGGCAAGCTGCCTGTACCGGTCCGCTGTATCTCTTCGTATCTCTTCGCCTGTCGCTGCGACCACGCGCACCTGTTGATCGATCTCTGCCAGTATTTCCGCAGCACACACCGGTTTCCGGTATCACAATAGCAACACCCATCGCGGTCGGTGCGCTGGTTTCCTGTGCAACTGCGCGGTGCTTCAGCAGGTCGCGCGTCAGATTCAGAGCGTCTGGAGCCGCGCATCGGCGATATCGCGCAAGGCACCGCCCCCAAAGCCTTCGCTGCAATCGCGGCGTGGAATTCCTTTGTGGAACGCGCCTGCGCGACCACTGCACCAACCCAAAACATCGCGAGACAAACGATTCCAATCAGCGTGTGACGTCGCATTCCCTTGTTACGCGTGCTGATGCGATGGTGGCTGATGCGGCGGTGCGAGCGAGTGTAGCGGGCAGGCCAAGCGAAGTTTCAAAAGCCCCGCATGAGTCCAGAGCCTGTTTCATGCAGCCTGTTGTGTCAAGCAAAAAAATCGGCCATAGGGTCCAGCAACCACGATATCCAGGCCGATGTTCGGCACGAAACTCACCACATATTATATTCAGTACCGTGACAGATTTCTTTTCTGTGTGGCCCGATTAAGCGCCATCTCCCTTAGTTTTCATCACCAACATGCCGCACACACTGGCCTCAGGTCAGCACTTCTCGGCTTTCCCCCAGCTTGAATGGCCTGATTGTCGTAATAATGCGTTTCACCTTCAGCCCTCTCAATTGGCCGATTGCCCCGCACTTGACCCCTAACAGATTTATGCACAAATGCACGCCAATGAAATCACCCATAGTCACCTCAAAAATCGTTTCAGGCGCGGTTAATTTAAACCAGAGGCAAAAGCCGAGCAGGACACAGTATGGTTGATTCATCGCATCGCAGACCGCGTCTTGTGGCCGACAAGATATACAGTAAAAAGGGTACGGCCAGCGGTCGAAACCACGCCAGGACTGAATCTACCTCCAGGGGGAAACGCGGGCCTGTGCAAAAAACAGGCCGTAGGAGAGACCAGCCGCCGCGCGGTGTCTTTGCAAGAATTCGCTTTGGCCTGTACCACCTTATCGGCTGGATACTGCGATTGATCTGGGGCCTGACCTGGCGTATCGGCATGGTGTTTACGGTTCTGATCGCGGTTGCCGTGTTTTACACGCGCACCACCCTGCCTGAGGCGGTGGACCTGCTTGATGGGCGCGCGCGAGGGTCGGTGACGATGCTGGACCGCGAAGGTCGGGTCTTTGCATGGCGCGGAGACCAATTTGGTGGTGTTGTCACCACCGAAACCGTCTCGATACATTTAAAAAATGCCATTGTCGCCACCGAAGACAAACGGTTCTATCGCCATTTCGGCGTCAGCCCGCGCGGCATTGCCAGCGCGGTGCGAATCAACCTGCGCGAAGGTCGCGGCCCTTTGTCAGGTCATGGCGGGTCGACCATCACCCAACAAACAGCCAAGCTATTGTGCCTGGGCGAACCATTTGACGTGACCTCCAGCCAGACCGAAGCGGAATATGAGGCACAGTGCCGCGTCGGCACACTGTGGCGCAAAGCCAAAGAGGCGGTCTATGCCATCGCCATGGAAACCAGATATTCCAAGAACGAAATTCTGACAATCTATATGAACCGTGCATTCCTGGGGGCAGGCACCCGCGGATTTGAGGCGGCGAGCCAGCGGTATTTCGGCAAATCGGCGAGCGATGTCAATGCCGCCGAGGCGGCAATGCTGGCAGGGCTTCTGGTCGCACCGACGCGGTACGCGCCCACTAACAATCTGAGCCGGGCCCAGAATCGCGCTTCGGTGATTGTTGGTCTGATGGAGGATCAAGGTTATCTGGACACCGTCCGGGCCCAAGCGGCGCGCGACAATCCTGCGCGCCTGTCACAGGCGGCGGCGGTAAGGGCGGGGGGCTATTTCGCCGATTGGGTGATGGCCAGCGGGCCGGAGTTTTTCACGCGAAATACGACCGAGGATGTGATCATCCGCACCACGCTGGACCAACGCCTGCAACGCGCTGCAGAAGAGGCGCTGGCCCATGTCTTTGATACCAAGGTTCGGGAAGGTTCCAAGGCGCAGGCGGCCATTGTGATAATGTCCGCCGTTCAAACCCTTTGTCTATGCCGCAGCACTGGAACTGGGCTATTCGCCCTATGACACAGTGATGGATGCCAGCTATTGCCTCAGTATCCGGGGCTCGGGTCAATGGTGCCCGTCCAATTATTCCAGCACGTTCCATGGTGAGGTCACGTTGACCCGCGCCTTGCGGGATTCGTTGAATATTCCGGCGGTTAAAATTTCCGAGTCGGTGGGCCGCGACCTAGTGCGCCGGATCGCGCGGGATTTCGGGATTGAAAGCGACCTGGCCCCGGGCCCGGCCCTGGCCTTGGGTGCTTCGGAAAGCACGTTGATCGAAATGACCGGGGGCTATGCCGGTATTCTAAACGGCGGGTTGTCGGTTACGCCTTACGGGTTGGTCGAACTGTCGTTGTTAGGAGACGACGCCCCGGTTATGGATGCGGATGGTGGCATTGGTGAACGGGTGGTAGGGGATACCTCCGCGCGGCAACTGATCTGGATGATGGAAAAGGTTGTGTCCGAAGGCACCGGGCACCGCGCCGCCCTGCCGGATCGACAGGTGGCGGGCAAAACCGGCACGACACAAGCGGCACGAGACGCGTGGTTTATCGGGTTCACCGCCGATTATGTCGCGGGCGTCTGGATGGGATATGACGACAATACACCGCTAACCGGGGTCACGGGCAGCGGGCTGCCTGCGGATATATGGCGCGAAACCATGGTTCGGGTGCATTCCGAACTACCGGCAAGACCCCTGCCTATGCTGACCCCAGAGCCTCCGCGCCGCGTTGTTCAGAAACAGCCCACAAAAAAACGCCAGCCCAATCTAGGCGGCGTTTTGGAAAATGTGTTACGGAATATTCTGGGCGGGTCCCGGTAAGGCCGGGATCCTCCTGGTTGTGTCAGCCCAAGGATGGCATATCGCGGATCAATCGGTTCAGATCGCGGCCGCGCTGATCCAGCAACGCGCCAATCTCTGCCCGTTCGGTCAACAACATGTTCACGCCTTCGATGAACATGTTAAAAAACAGGTTTTTACCTGATCGGTCCGAGACCAGGAATGTCACGTCAAAGGGCGATTGGCCGCGCAGATAGGCGATGGTCTTGACTTCGAACCCCGACCGGATGGCACGGGCAGACTCCACCTCTATGCGTCCACCGATGAATTCGCGGAACCGCCGCCCGTATTTGCGCGCGATGTAACCCTGGAACGCTTTGGTGAAATTGCTTATCTGTTCGCTGTCTGCCGTGCGCGCGTCGGCACCCAAAGCATAGCGTGCTATGATGGGTATGTCGGCGTATTGCGCAAAAATCCGCTCAAAATCCAGGATCATTGCGCGTTCGGATTTTTCGGATGCGATAACGCCGTTGATGTCATCAACCAGCGACACTACCAGGTTTTTTGCCGCCGCCTCGGTCAGGGCCAGCGCGGGCCCGTTCAGAACAGGGAGGACAGCCGAAGACGCGATCAGGCCCAGAACGGCACGGCGCGGGAAATAATGAATTGACATTCAGGTCCTCACATTCAGGTCCTCACACGGATCAGGCGAGCTTGAAATATCTTCGTCTGCAGGGGCGCAGAAGAATCTTCTTACGGGTCCATATAGGGGTCAATATACGCTGCTGCATCTGCCTCGCCCAGTTCAAATCGACGTGTCTGAAGATAAATTAGGCGGGATTGCGCGTAGCTGTCGGCACTCTCGTATAAGATGGAATCGATGGTGTCGACAAATCGCCCGCGTTCGGTCAGTGCCTCGGTGGCTTTGGCGTAAATTCCGATATCGTCCACCGGGTTCTGCGGGGCCAGCCTTAGCGGATTGGTAAAGAAGTCGACAAAAATGCCCGCCGCATCCCGCTGGGTCGAGGGGCCAAAGATCGGCAATTCGACATAGGCACCTTCGGGCACGCCCCAGACATGCAGTGTTTCGCCGAAATCTGTATCCGTGCGCGGGATGTTGAATTCGCTGGCGGCGTCAAAAATACCCAAAAAGCCAAAGACGGTGTTAAATCCGAACCGGCCCACGGAAATGGCCGCATCGCCAATCTGGCCTTGTGCCAGAAAATTTACCGCATCGCCCGGTTCCGACAGGTTGTCCGAGAAATTCAGAAGCATATTCTCAACCGGGTCAGGAACGATACGGGTGAATTGGGTTGCAGCCGGGCGGAACAGGAATTCGTCAACTTCTAGGTTGAACTCATGAACGGCACGATTGTTCTTCTCGTACGGGTCAAAAACCCCGTCTTCCCCAACATCACCGGGGCCAGGCGTGGCACAGGCCCCCAGCAGGGTAAGCACCGATACCGCGACCATGACGGGAATATTTCTGTTCAAGGTTATCATTAAACCTGATACAAATCCCCAAAGCCTTGGCTGCGTTGCGGTTTCTGTGTCGTTCAACATACAAAATTTGCCAATTGCGTTTAGTTGTACCGTTGCAGATTTGAAACAGGCCGATAGGCATTTTTGAAAAAATGTTACGGTAGCATCACCTGCAGGAATATATAAGCGTTCAGTGCCATGAGATCAAATCAGATACAGATTGCGCAGAAAGAGCTGCGCGAGGCCCGTAAGGCAAGCCGCAAATTATATTGGTTCGTGGGCATTCTCAGCTTTTTTGCGAACATGCTGATGCTTACCGGGCCGCTTTATATGCTGCAGCTCTATGATCGTGTGCTGAGTAGCCGGTCCGAGGCGACGCTAATCGCTTTGTCGGTGCTGGTTGTGTTTTTGTACGGCATCATGGGCATCCTAGACTACACGCGCGGTCGCATTATGGCGCGTGTCGCAGCGCGGTTCCAGTCCGGTCTGGATCTGCGTGTCTTTGATGCGATGATACGACGGTCTTCGGTGGGGGCATCGAAATCCGCGCAGACGGGTCTGTCCGATCTGGAGTCTATTCAGAGGTTGATCAGCTCGCCCGTAATGGCGTCTGCCTTTGATTTGCCGTGGACACCATTTTTTCTGGTAGGGATCGCGTTGTTCCATCCTTGGCTCGGGATCTTGGCGTTGGCGGGGGGCGCGCTGTTGATCATTGCGTCGCTGCTTAATCAGGCGTTTTCGAAACGCCCGTCGGCCGAGGCCAATCAGGCCGCCCAGCGCGGGGCGCTAATGTCGGATCAGATGCGAAACGAATCCGAGATGATCGAAAGCATGGGGATGCGCGATTCCGCCTTTGGCCGGTGGCAGACCGTGCGCAACGAAAGCCTGCAGAAAACCATGACAACGGGCGATGTCACGGGCTCTTTTACCTCGATGATCAAGTCGCTGCGCCTACTGCTGCAATCGGCGATGTTGGGATTGGGGGCCTATCTGGTGCTGCAAAATGAACTGACCCCGGGTGCCATGATTGCAGGCTCGATCCTGTTGGGGCGGGCCCTGGCCCCAATCGAACTGGCCATAAACCAATGGGGCCTGGTGCAACGTGCCCAATTGGGGTGGGCTAATCTGGTTGAATTGCTCAGCGAGGTGTCACCGGTTGGTGAAAAAACCCAGCTGCCACCGCCTAAGGCGCGTTTGGGCATTCGCAATCTGACCGTTGTTCCGCCCGGCGGAAAAACCGCTTCTCTGAAGAATCTGAGCTTTGATGTGGACCCGGGTCAAGCCATTGGTATCATTGGGCCGTCGGGGGCCGGAAAATCGACGCTTGCGCGGGCGTTGACCGGGATGTGGCGTCCAGCGGGGGGCAGCATCCGGTTGGACGGTGCCGCCCTGGATCAATATACTGATGCGGTACTGGGAGAGCACATCGGATACCTGCCGCAGCGCGTGCAGCTATTTGATGGCACAATCACCGAAAACATCGCGCGGCTGGACCTGCAACCGGATGCCGAACGGGTGGTAAAGGCCGCCCAGCGCGCCGCCGCGCATGAGATGATCCTGCAACTGCCGGATGGCTATGACACACGAATCGTCGCCTCTAATTCTCGCCTGTCTGGGGGACAAATGCAACGCATCGGTCTGGCACGTGCACTCTACAGCAATCCTGTGATCCTGATTTTGGATGAACCAAATTCCAATCTGGACAATGTGGGGTCTATGGCGTTGAATCAGGCAATCCGCCAGTTCAAGGCAGATGACCGTGCCGTTTTGATCATGGCGCATCGTCCGGCGGCAATACAAGAGTGTGATATATTACTGGTGCTGGAAAGCGGAATGCGCGCGGCTTTTGGGTCCAAAGAAGACGTGCTGAAGGAAACGGTGCAGAACCATGCGACCTTGCAAAAAAATACGCTGATGGGAGGCGTGACATGACAGAGCAGCTCTGGCCTGCACGCCGCTATATCGTGTTTGGTCTGTTGGCCCTGGTTATTTTGATCGGCGGTCTTGGCACTTGGGCAGTGGGTACCAACATCGCGGGTGCTGTCATCGCACCCGGCCAGATTGAGGTCGATCAGAATCGGCAAGTGGTTCAGCATCCGGATGGCGGGGTCGTCAGTGAGATTTTGATTTCCGACGGTGATGAGGTAGAGGTGGGTGATATCCTGCTGCGATTGGACCCCATTGCCTTGCAATCGGAGCTAACCATCGTTGAAGGCCAGCTTTACGAGTTGATGGCACGCCGTGGTCGCCTAGAGGCGGAGCGAGACGCCAGCGAAACGCTTACGTTTGAACCCGAATTATTGGAACAGGCCGAGATCAGCGAAGATGTTAAAGGGCTGGTCGATGGTCAATCCCGACTGTTTGAGGCGCGGAACACCTCGAACGCCGGGGAAATCGAACTGCTTAGCAAACGGCGTGCCCAGATCGAAATACAAATCGAAGGGCTGAAAGATCAGCAGGATTCCATCAGGCTGCAGTCCGAGTTAATCACGCAGGAATGGCAAGATCAAAAAAGCCTCCAAGAACGTGGCTTGGCACAAAAGTCCAGGGTTCTGGCCCTGGAACGCGAGGCTGCGGATTTGAAAGGATCCTTGGGTAAGCTGATCGCGGATGAAGCCCAAGCCGAGGACCGGATCACGGAAACCGAACTTCAGATCCTGCAACTGAAATCGCGTCTGCGCGAAGAGGCGATTACACAATTGCGTGACCTGCAATATCACGAGTTAGAGCTTTTGGAGCGCCGCCGTGCGCTGCGCGAACAGTTGAACCGTCTGGATTTGCGTGCTCCAGTATCGGGTATCGTTTATGGTCTGCAATTCCGCACACCACGGTCGGTGATACGTCCGGCGGACCCGGTGCTGTACCTGGTGCCGCAAGACCGCCCGCTGGTCATCGCCGCGCGGGTTCAACCCATAGATGTGGACCAAATTTTCCTCGGCCAATCTGTAGCCTTGCGGTTTTCAGCACTTGATCAGCGCCTTACGCCCGAATTGTATGGAGAGGTCACGCTGGTCTCTGCCGATGCCATCGTCGATGAACAGGTCGGTGTGTCCTACTATCGCACCGAGATTTTCTTGCAGGAAGGTGAGACCGGAAAACTGCCCGAAGGGACAGTTTTGATTCCAGGCATGCCAGTCGAAGCCTTTATTCGGACCCATTACAGGTCGCCGTTGGCCTATCTGATGAAACCGTTGACCGATTACTTCACGCGCGCGTTCCGCGAAACCTGATTTTCCGGCTTTTCGTGAACGTCGCGGCAAATCCCGCTTGTAAGGAGAAACCAGATGGGTATCGAAGATCGTCTTGCCGAACTCGGGGTGGCCTTGCCGGATGCACCAGTACCCGCCGCCAATTATGTCCCTTATGCCCAGACGGGGGGCATTGTTTACATCTCGGGGCAGGTGTCGGCGGGGCCGGACGGATTGATTACCGGGAAGTTGGGTGCAGATATGGGTGCCAGGGCCGGGGCCAAGGCGGCCCGGGCCTGTGCAATAAGCCTGCTAGCCCAGCTCAAGGCCGCGTGCGATGGCGATATTGATCGTCTTGTTCGCGTTGTAAAACTGAATGGGTTCGTCAATTCGACCCCCGACTTCGGGGATCAGCCCAAGGTGATCGACGGTGCATCCGATTTCCTGGTCGAGGTGCTTGGCGATGCGGGTCGGCACGCGCGGTCGGCTGTTTCTGCTGTTTCTTTGCCCTTTGGCGTCGCGGTCGAAATCGAAGGCATCTTTCATATCTCATAAGACCGGCCTTGCCCGGCGCATTTCTGAGTCTTCAGATAACGCATTGTCGCGGACCAGATTCCACGGTTGATCGAAATAAAGGATTAAGACGGTGCCATGGGCACGAAGTTCAGCGCGTTGGAACAGGCCGTTGCGAGGCTATACCGGCCACGTGGCGTTGGAAAGACCCCTGCATAACTGAAGGATTGCGGACAAATCATCAACCCGGTATGCTCCCGGGGGCGTTCAGGGGTGGTTTGATGCACCTGTTTTGGCGCGGTGCGTGTCGGCGCAGATGACGTTCTGACCAGGATTGACGCACCAGTGGATTGGCGGTGGTTTTCGCCGACATGCAAGCGTGCGTTGGGGTGTTCGGTGGATCGGACCTCAGGGTTATGATCTTCTGGCCCGTTTCAACTGTCTGCTGA
>JACOMT010000090.1:15119-17487 GCA_014623385.1 Paracoccaceae bacterium | reverse complement strand
TATCAAACCCGGTACTCCCGGCCCGGTTCGCAGGTGCCCCGTGTGGACCTTGTCGATGAAGCTTTCCTCATCCGGGCGGGCAAACCGATCTTGCGGCACGTCAATATGGCTGCCGGGGCGGGGCGGCAGTTTCCACCGCTGGCGTCAGTCCTGGTCAGAACGTCATCTGCGCCGATCCGAACCATGTTCGACACGGAACCGTGCAAAAACAGGTACCTAAAACCACCTCTGTCAAGAGTATACCAGGTTGATGGTTTGTCCGCAATCCTTCAAATTATGCAGAGGTAGGTCTTTACAAGGTTTTTGAAACATGAATCGTGCCGTGTGCAGCGGCACTTATTTCAGGATGGACGCACCGGCGTATTCGGCGATAGCACCCAGCGTTTCTTCGATCCGGAGCAACTGGTTATACTTGGCCAACCGGTCTGATCGGGCCAGCGATCCGGTTTTGATCTGACCACAATTTGTGGCTACGGCCAGATCGGCGATGATGGCATCCTCTGTCTCGCCCGAACGATGCGACATAACATTGGTATACCGCGCCCGGTGCGCCATATCAACGGCGGCCAGCGTTTCGGTTAGGGAGCCGATCTGATTCACCTTGACCAGCATCGAGTTGGCACACCCTTTTTCTATGCCGGTGGCCAGGCGTACGCGGTTGGTCACGAACAGGTCATCGCCAACCAGCTGTACCTTGTCGCCCAGCATCTCGGTCAGCGCCTTCCAGCCATCCCAGTCATCTTCGCCCATGCCGTCCTCAATTGAGATGATCGGATAGTCGTCGCACAGCGCCTGCAGATAGGCGGCATTTTCTTCAGAGCTCAGCGTTTTACCTTCGCCCGCTAGGACATATTTGCCGTCCTTTAAATACTCGGTTGCCGCGCAATCTAGGGCCAGATAGATATCCTCGCCCGGCTTATACCCCGCCGTTTCAATGGATTTCAGTATGAAATCCAGCGCGTCGCGCGTCGATTCCAACTCGGCCGCAAATCCGCCCTCATCGCCCAAACCAGTCGACATTCCCGCCAAGGATAGCTGTTTTTTCAAGGTGTGGAACACCTCGGACCCCATGCGCACCGCGTCGCGGATATTGTCTGCGCTGACCGGCACGATCATGAATTCCTGAATATCGATCAGGTTGTCGGCATGTTCGCCGCCATTGATGATGTTCATCATCGGAACCGGCAGAATTCGGGCCGATGTGCCGCCGACATAGCGGAACAGGGGTTGGGTGGTGAATTCGGCAGCCGCCCTGGCCACGGCCAGCGACACGCCAAGAATGGCGTTGGCACCCAACCGGCTCTTGTTGTCGGTGCCGTCCAGTTCGATCATTGCCTCGTCAATGGCCACCTGTTCGGTGGCATCGAAACCAATAATCTCTGTGGCAATTTCGCCGCTGACGGTGGCCACCGCCTCCAGCACACCTTTGCCCTTGTACCGTGCGGCGTCGCCGTCACGCTTTTCCACCGCCTCATAGGCACCGGTTGACGCACCAGACGGAACTGATGCACGGCCCATTGTGCCGTCTTCGAGGATCACGTCCACCTCGACCGTGGGCGTGCCACGGCTGTCCAGAATTTCGCGGGCGTGAATATCGATAATGGTGCTCATGCTTCCAAGTTCCCTGGGTCAGGTTGATACTATAAAATATAAACGCGCCGGTATAGTGGCAAGGCCTGTCAAGCTTCAGCGAACTGTTTTCGTTCGCGCCACAGAGCAAAGATGCCGGAACCGGCGATCAGGGCGATACCGAGCAACATCCAGGTATTCGGAACCTCGCCAAACACCAGCCCGCCGATGATCAGCGCAAAGACGATCCGCGCATAGCGAAAGGGCGTGACAAAGGACACCTCGCCGATGCGTGTGGCCAGAACGATGAAAAAATACGCCATCACACCCAAAATGATTGACGTGCCCAGCATGGCCCAATTCTGGGGGCTGGGGTTGACGACAGGGTGCCCGGTGATCAGCCACAACAACAGTCCGGCAGGGAGCAGCGACAAAAAGCCCAAAAAGCCGAGTTGCTGGGAACTGATATCGGTTGGCACTCGGCGGGTCGCTAGATCCCGCAGGCCCAATCCGACAACGCCGATCACGGCAAAGACGACATAGGCATTGAATCCTTCGGTACCTGGTTGAATGACCAGAAGAACGCCGACAAATCCGACCAGGATTGCCATCCAGCGGTACCACCCGACAAATTCCTGAAGGATCAGCGCCGCCCCAAGCACGACAATTAGCGGTGCGGCCTGTAAAATGGCCGAAGCCAGCGACAGGGGCATCAAGGCAAGGCTGGTGACAAATCCCATCGTGCCAATCATTTCCGCCAGGTTCCGCAGGATTACGACAGGCGTCAGCATGATGCGGT
>JACOMT010000090.1:692-14969 GCA_014623385.1 Paracoccaceae bacterium | reverse complement strand
GGACGGTGTCCTGCTGTGGGGAATGGACCAAAAGATCACGAGGGATACAAAGGTCTTGTCCTGTCTGGCGGCGCGACCAGGGCTGAGGTCGGGTGAGCTGCGGGGTTATCGCCCACATGATCACTGGTCCCGCGCTGGCTGTGTCGGGATTGGGTCTGACTGACAGATGCACTAGACTTGGGACCAGTGATGCAGGGCCTGGCCTTTCTGCTGATCGGGGCGGGCATTGGCAGCATGGTCACCAGATGCGATGGCCTTTGGCGATTGTTACGCTTGCCACGATGTTGGCGGTCGCGATGTGGGTGACGAAACGGTGCCTGCGGTGGTTTTGGGCTTTGACACGCAGCGTGATTCTGGCGATGCTACCTGATCGCCTGGCTTTTGTCATCGGGTCGGGCGCACAAATTAATGCGGACGTGTTGACGTGGACGTGCCGCGCGCCACCGTGGTGCAAGCCTTGCGGCTTTGGGCGTTTATCCTGATGTTGCGGCTGATCAGGCCGCTTTTCGGTGGGTGAGGTGTGTTGGCCTTTGGGCGTCGGCACTGGGGGTGTGTCAGGTGGATTGCCGTCGGGTTTGGCTACTTTTCCCTTGTGGTGTTGGGCACTCTGATCGGCACGCGGTTTTCCGGGTTAAACTGGCCCGCTTCAGTCAATGCCCCGGGCGCGGGGGTGACCACGTCGGCATTGGTCAGTGCCATCACTGTGGGTGGCTACTACGGCATTTATGCTGTCACCTCGTGTTGAGTGCCTACCATTGGCAACTCTGCTGACCGGATTTGCGTCGGGTGAGCTTGAAAATGATGATCGTGCCAGGTGCGGTTTTGGGAGCTAATTCCGGGTTTGTCGCCGTCTGTCACGTCGCGAGGCTAATGATCCTGAATGGGCTCATCCCCCTGAATCCTGCGGCCGACGGTCAGGGCTTCTTGACCGGAACGCCGTAGAGTTCCAGTTTGTGACCGCGCAGCTCATAGCCCAGCTTGGCCGCAATCCGTTCCTGCAACGCCTCGATTTCGGGGTCGACAAATTCGATAACCTTGCCGGAATTCATATCGATCAGGTGGTCATGGTGGCCCCGGTCGGCGTCTTCGTATCGCGCCCTTCCATCGCCAAATTCCAGGCGATCAAGAATGCCAGCCTCTTCAAACAGTTTCACTGTGCGATAGACCGTTGCAATCGAAATGCCCGGATCGACGGCGATGGCCCGGGCATAAAGCTTTTCGACGTCGGGGTGGTCCGCGCTGTCCTCCAGCACCCGCGCCACAACCCGGCGCGGGCCTGTCATGCGCAACCCCTTGATTTCACATCGCTCAATTATTTTTTCTGGCATTATGCTCTCGTTCCTGATCTGGGGCACAAGTGTAGAGTGCGGCACCTTTGGGTACCACTGACAAAACAAGGGGGTATGCAATATCCGCGTCCGCTGGGCCTGATCGTAGAGCGGTTTCATAGCCATCCGCATATGCGGCGTGTTGACGGTCTGCTTGGTCCGACGGTCCATATATTCCGTGTTGCCCTGAGTTCCTCTGCCAAGGCTTCGGGGGTCCGAATCGGCATTCAGCGGAACCATAACAAGATTTATGACCGACTGCTCCATGGGGCATTGCCTGCAAAAGAACGTCCACCGTGGCATCATTTTGGGGTGTGTTTGTATCTTGCGAGGGTGAAAACCGGATTTCACGGCGAAATTGGTCATGCGGCACAGCCTGTAACCACTTTGGCTAAAAAGGCTTACTCTGAGAAGGTTCCGCCTTGTAATTTTATGACAGAGCTGTTTCACAAGGTTGAAAAATAATCTATATTGCGCGGATTTTGTCGCGTTGTTGTCACGACTAATAGGTTGACAGCTGCGTGATCTCACCGTCCTGTGGCGGATAAGAATAACCGGCGCGGCATCGATATTTTTTTTGGGGGGGTGGTTTCGCTGAC
This sequence comes from Paracoccaceae bacterium, assembly GCA_014623385.1. GTDB lineage: Bacteria > Pseudomonadota > Alphaproteobacteria > Rhodobacterales > Rhodobacteraceae > JACOMT01. The sequence goes on along the minus strand of JACOMT010000090.1, from coordinate 13,042 downwards.
TGCTTTTGCCTTTCTCATGGGGCTGAACCAGGTTGTGATCAAGGTCACGGGCGGTGGATCTGGGCCTTGTGTTGCTGGGGCGGGGCTGCGGTGGGTCGAGGCGGTGTGTGTTCTGATTTTGTGAATGAGGGATACGAGGCATCCCTCTGGTGCTGACCGGGCCCGCGTGGGTATGGGGGCGTGGCCGGGCTGCTGTTTTACTATGTCTGGCGCTGGATCAGATCATCGTCACGCGCAGCTCGATCATTTTTTATTCCATGCCGGTTTGACTGGCATTGTTTGGCCATTTCCTGATCAATACCTCTGCATAATTAAAGGATTGCGGACAAACCATCAATCCGGGAGGCGTTCAGGGGTGGTTTTAGGTGCTAGGTGCCTGTTTTCGCGCGGTTCTGTCGAACGCGGTTCGGGTCGGCGCAGACGACGGTCTGACCGGGATTGACGCACCAGTGGACTGGCGGTGGTGTTCACCGACATGCCAGCCTGCGTTGGAACGCTCTGGAGAGCCTCAGTTATGATCCACTGGTCAGCTTCACGTATCTGCTGCTCGGGCAGTGGCACCCCGAAGCTGGAGCGGGCGTTAAAACTGCGGTTGGATTTCATGCTGTTGCGACCCCGACCTCTTTGCGTCTGCGCCTGATAAGACGACCCATTACCGTTTTCGCAACGCGCTGGTGCAGGGCGGTGTTCACGATGATCTTCTGGGATCTTCCGGCCGGGGTTGGCCGCCAGATCGGGGATCAGGGGCCGCAGCGGCGATCATCGACGCCACACTGGTTGAAAGTGCCGCCTCCGCCCCAGCAGCCATATCGATGCGCCGCAAGACCGGGCCGCAGCGGAGGCCTCCGACGATCCACACGTGCACTTCAGTCACTTCAGTGCCGACACGCAAGCGCGGTGGGTCAGGAATGGCTCGAAGCGTATGCCGGGCTACGAAGATGACATGCAACGGCGTTGCCCGCCCGGACAAGACCCGAACGAAGAAAGTTTCATCAACAAGGCTCGCACGACACCTGCGAACCGGGCCGGGAACCCGGGGTTCGATACCATGGTCAAAGGGGCGAAAACGCAGGCGGGTATTGGCCGACAGGGCCTGTGCCAGCAAGATCAACCGGGACGCCCTGCGCGGTCACCGTGACGGGATCATGCGAACAGCCGCCCGTCATAGATCCCTCGTCATGACCCCTGCGGGCTTCGGAAAAACGCGGGGGCAGGCTGATCTGCAAACGCTGCTTGAGGGATTGAGCAATGCCTATGCCACGATGCAGCGCCGCCCGATAGTTCGGGCTGGCCAAAACAAATCGCCCGACTGGTGCTGGCGGTGATCGGGCAGAATCCGCAAACACCGGCAACCGCATAACCAGATCACCAAAATTACTTTGCTCGCTGTAAGGTCAGGTTAAGGCCAGCGGATCGGACAGAATGGCCAAATCAACGCTTCCGCCGAACATCCACGCGCTCACGCAGAGGTCTTTGATCTCGTCCGAACGGTTGACGCCGGTGCGCATGTTGGGTTTGGTGCTGGTCATGACCGGGGTTATTCTGGCGCTGGTGGACCGGGCCGGGGCCGCGGAGCCTGTCAGGAAGTTTCTAGGTGCTGGGGGCCGTGATCATGTGGGCGGGGACCGCGTTGACGGTGCTGGTCACACCGTTGAGTACGGCGCAGCCGGAAACTCGGCTTTTTGCCCATGTGCTGATATCGGCCATCGTGCTGACCGGGATTTCGCCACTTTTGGGCGAGCTGATCCGGGTACCGGTCACATTGCACGATGCCGGATTCGTATTTCAGATTATCTGTATCCCCGCTCCGGGATTTGGGGATTTGCGAAGCCGGTACTGTTGCCTCGTTCAGCTTTCTGTCACCAGTCTTTGCTGTGGTGCTGGGCTGGTGGCTGTTAAGGGAAACGATCACTGTCACGGTCTGGATAGCACTGATGCTGGTGGCGGGTGGGCATTGTCCTGATCAACTGGTACTCGGCTGCCTTTTTCTTCAAGTTCCACAGAATGTCGCGGGCACCACTTCGGTTGGCAGGGGCGGGCGGGTCAGGTCCTGATCTGCGGCTGCCGGGGTCGCATAGGGGTCCGAAAGGACCCGGTTCAGGCGATGGAACGGATTGTAATCGCCTTGTATGGAGGCCTGAATCATTTCCTCAATGCGATGATTGCGAGGAATGACAGCGGGATTGTTCCGGCGCAACGTCCCCTGCACATCGTTGTCCCGGGCGGCCCGGGCGGTCCATTTTTCCGCCCAGCTGTCATAAGTACTGGGATCCGTGAACTGATCACGCGCCCTGGCATCGCCAATTGCGCGGAAAGTGTTGGTGAAATCGGCATGCTGCTCGGCCATCCGATGCAGCAGGTTGGTTATCAGCTCCAGATCCCCGTCTTCGGCGGATGTTAGGCCCAGCTTGGCCCGGAACCGGGTCAGCCATTCCTGTTGCAGCAGGCCCGGCATGGCGTGGACAATTTCGGTTGCTTCTTCAACAGCTGCCCCTTTGTCCTCGAACTGCTGGATCAGCGCGGTCGCGAGTTGTGCCAGGTTCCAGATTGCGATATCTGGCTGGTTGGCATAGGCATAGCGGCCATGCTGGTCGATGGAACTGAACACTGTATTGGGGTGATAGTGGTCCATATAGGCACAGGGTCCGTAATCAATCGTCTCGCCCGAGATCGCGCAATTATCTGTGTTCATCACACCATGAATGAATCCCACCGCCATCCATTGGGCGATCAGGACGGCCTGCGCATCACGTACGGCAGTCAACAAACCCATGGGACCCCTGGCATCAGGATAGTGCCGGGTGAGCGCGTAGTCGGTCAGCCGACGCAATTCGTCGACCTGGCCGCGCGCGGCAAAGACCTGAAAGGTTCCGACGCGCAAATGGCTGGCTGCGACGCGGGTCAGGACAGCCCCGGGCAGGGGTGCTTCGCGCAGGACGATATCACCGGTTTCCACCGCAGCCAGCGCACGGGTTGTGGGAATCCCCAGCGCATGCATCGCCTCGGACACAACATATTCCCTTAAAACCGGGCCCAGCCATGCGCGCCCATCCCCCATCCGCGAATAGGGCGTGCGCCCAGATCCTTTCAGCTGGATATCCCGCCGCTGGCCATCACTGCCCACGGTTTCGCCCAGCAGAACCGCGCGGCCATCACCCAATTGCGGGTTATACTGGCCAAACTGATGCCCAGCATACAGCTGGGCCAACGGGTTGGCACCGTCGGGAACCGCATTGCCCGCGAATATATCGGTCATTTCCGTGACCTCGCCTGGCGTGATGTTCAACAATGCGGCCAGATTCGTATTGAATGCCAACAGGCGCGGCGCACTGACCGGAACCGGGGCCTGGGCCGTATAAAACGCATGCGGCAAGCGAGCGTAGCTGTTATCAAAAGGGATATGAAGGGTCATGAATCTCCCGGCAGCAGCTCTTTAAATGCTGAAGCTTGCGCGGCATCAGCATATACCCGGTCGTGGGTTCCAAACCCGCAGCGGACATGAAGCCGCTGCATCCTGTTATCGTCACGGTTGGCCTCCAGCGAAATCAGCTGTCACCCCGACATGTTCCGGCGCGAACGCCAGTGCATTCAACCCCTCCCCGACGATGCCGCGCCCGCGCATGGCGGGGCGCGGACAGGTTTCATCGGGACAGGCATCCACATCGCCAAAATCGGTGGGCCAGCCAAAGATGATCATCGCATAACCGATGCGCGCGAACGCTGGCCCGATCCGGTAGACCGCTCCATGCGGGCTGCCATCCAGCAACGTCGACAGGGCGGCCCGGATGGACTCATCGTACGAAGACAGATGCTTTCCGGCATAAAAGGTAGGGATAGGACCGTTCAAACGGTCCGGGTCGCTCGGACTGGCTATCTGCAAAGACGAGCTCATAAACGGCCAAGCCTCTCGGTCAACAGCGCAAAAAAACCGTCCGCATCGATATCTCCCATAAAGGTGGCATTGGGTGTGCGTCCGCTGACGCCCCACCAATCGGCAACAGTCATACCCAAGGTCAGATCGGATTGGGTTTCGATTTCCACATTGATGTGACGCCCGGAAAAGAGGTCAGGCCGGATTAGATAGGAGGTGACACAAGGGTCATGCAGCGGTGCGCCTACACTACCGTATTTTTCCTTGTCAAACCGTTCAAAAAAATCAGTCATTTCAGCGACGGCCACACCAACGGGTGTGCCCAGGGCGCGAAAGGCATCATTGCGGGGTTTGGTGACCAGTGCCTTGTGCGTCACATCCAGGGGTATCGCCGTGATCGGTGCGCCACTTTTGAACACGACCTCTGCTGCCTCCGGGTCAACAAAGATGTTGAATTCCGCGGTCGGAGTGATGTTGCCAACCTCAAAATAGGCACCGCCCATCAAGACAATTTCCTGAATTCGGGGCGCGATATCCGGCGCGCGGGCTAGAACCGTTGCGATATTGGTCAGCGGTCCCAGCGGGCACAGCGTGACGGTCCCGATGGGTTCAGTGCGCAGCGTGTCAATGATGAAATCGACCGCATGCCCTGGGGCAAGCGGCATGATCGGGTCCGGCAGCACCGGACCGTCAAGGCCAGTTTTGCCGTGCACATGTTCTGCCGTGACCAAGGGTCGTTTCAACGGCGCGTCACACCCGGCATAGACCGCCACGTCAGCGCGATTGGCTAATTCACAGACGATGCGCGCGTTTTTCGCGGTAAGCGACAGGGGCACATTGCCCGCCACGGCGGTAATGCCCAGCAACTCGATCTCCTCAGGACTGGCCAGTGCCAAAAGGATCGCGACAGCGTCGTCCTGCCCCGGGTCGGTGTCGATGATGATTTTACGCGGTACCATATGTGAATGTCTGCCAGGGTTGGGGGACGGTGATCCGATTTTTCTGACGCATTGAGGATTACATAGCCCATTTGCAATCATCATCGCAATATTCGGGCCGCACTGAACTTGGCAAAGTCACCAGTGCGTCCGTGACGTGCGGAATTTCCAGGTCTCGCACTCTTCGTGTTTGACCAGATCCCACAAGGCGTTCACCTCTGAGTGACAGGGTGATGTTCGGCGAACGCTTTGATTTGGCCATTCTGTCTGGTCCGCTGGCCTTACTTGGCCTTACATCGGGACGATTGCCGCCATCGCCAGTCGAGCGTTTTGTTCTGGCCAGCCCGAACTATCGGGCGGTGCTTTATTGTGGCATAGGGGTATTGCGCAATCCCTCAAGCGGCGTTTGGAGTTCAGCCTGCCCCCCGCCAGGGGCAGATTACGGGCGAATGACGGGCGGCCTGTTCGCATGATCCCATCACGATGGTGACCGCGCAGGGCGTCCCGGTTGGCCTTGCTGGTACAGGCCTTGTCGGCCAATACCCGCCTGCGCGTTCGTCCTTTCGACTATGGTATCAAACCCGGGTTCTCGGCCCAGTTCGCAGGTGTCGTGCGGGCCTTGTCGATGAAGCCTTCATCGTTCGGGCCTCGTCCGGGCCGGTAAAGCCGTTGGATGTCATCTTGTCGCCCGGCGTACGCTTCGCGCTGTTCCTGACCCATCGTGCTTGCGTGTCGGCACTGAAGTGCATGTCCAGATCGTCGGGCGGATATTCGAGCAGATCGTCGGGGGCCTGAACTTTGGCCCGGTCTTGCGGCGCGTCAATATGACTGCCGGGGCGGGGCGGCACTTTCCACCGCTGCAGCCCGTGATCCCCGATCTGACGGTAAACCTTGGCCAGAAGATCATCGTGGGTTGCGAAAACGGCAACGAGTCGTCTCATCGGGCACAGGTGCAAAGAGGCCCAGGTCGCAAAACAGCATGATTATCGCTGGGCACGGTCCCACTACAATTTGGTTTGCGCGCCTAGTCTGCACGCCGATTTCGAAGCGCTGCCCATTGGCGACGAAACCGGGCTGGATTACCTCAGTGAACATTAAGGCAAAATACACGCCTGTAGCCATGACGGGCATACAGCGATGCTGCTTAAACTGGCTGAAACCCGCAGGTTTTCCGGGTTCGTCACGCTGATCCTCCAACCCGCTGAAGCGGCAAGGGCGGAACCGGGGCGATGGTTAACGAAAGGATCATGTACCGGTTTAATATTAATCAGAGCCCCTGAATTTGAAGAGCGCATCTATTCATGGCGGTTGTAGGCACGTTTCATTTGCATATCAGTCGCGCAAGTTATACTGACAATTGCCAGCCATAATCACCATGCTCTGGATGATACGGTGGTGTTTGTGATACACATCCGCAGCGGAACGGCGGACAATGCGATTCCGGAAACCGCTTGTCTGAATGGGACTGTGCCGATGTTTGACACCACGTTTCAAGACATGATCGAATACCGGATAGGCAAAATTGTGGCCGGGCAGGTGGCATCCCATGCGGGGTTGAGGTGGAACTGCTCTATAGAACTGAACTATGCATAACCCGAACATCATTGGGGTGGGCGGGGCGCGAAATGGGGGCCGAGGATTTCGCCTTTATTTTAAAGGCGCGATCAGGCAGGTATTTGTTCGTCGGGCAGGGCGAAAGTGCCGACTCGCGAACGATGGCATATCGCCTGTGTGCGGGTTGTTCCTTGCCCTTATGGGCGCGCGGGGCCAACCTGTGGCGTGACGCCTTTCCGAGCGTCGTCCACCCTCTCCTACCTCTGTACTCAGAAGGGCGTCAGCACATGGCTTTGGAAGATGCAAAAAACCAGGTGGATCACGCCTTTACCCGGGCCGACCTTTTGGGCCCAAGTTTTGAGAACACGTTTGGCGGCGCAACCTCTTTCCTGCGCCGCAAGTATACCAAGGATCTGGCGGGCGTCGATATCGCGGTGACCGGTGTGCCTTTTGACCAGGCGGTGACCAACCGCCCCGGCACTAGGTTGGGCCCGCGCGCCATGCGTGCAGCCAGTAGTCTGCAAGCACCGGATGCTCCCTATGGCTGGCCTTTTGATGTGATGAGCGACTGCACCATCGTGGATTATGGCGATCTGGCCTTTGACTATGCCAACATATCGGCATTCCCGGATGCTTTGGCGGACCACATCCGGGGTATTCTGGCAGCGGATGTCGCATCCGTAGTTTTGGGTGGGGATCATTATATCAGCTTTCCGATCCTGAGAACCTATGCTGAAAAATTTGGACCAATGTCCCTGATTCAGTTCGATGCCCATACCGATACCTGGCCTGACGATGATATGAGGCGGATCGATCATGGCACGATGTTTTACAAGGCCTTGAAATCAGGGCTGCTTGATCCCGCAGCTTCTGTCCAGGTAGGGATACGGACTACAAACACGGATACGCTGGGCTTCAACATCATTGATGCCTGTGCTGTGCACGAAACCGGCCCTGTGGCGGTGGCCGGGAGAATACGTAAGATTGTTGGGGATCGCCCAGTCTATCTGAGTTTTGACATCGATGCGCTGGACCCGGCCTATGCCCCCGGCACGGGCACACCCGTCTGGGGCGGGCTGACCAGCGCGCAGGCGGCCATCCTGTTGCGCCGCATTGCCGGAATCAACATCAGGGGCGGCGACGTTGTCGAGGTGTCGCCACCCTTTGACACAACCGGCGCGACAGCCATCGCCGGGGCCCATGTAGCGACCGAGATTCTGTGCCTGATCGGCTGGACATTGCGGTCATGAACGATTCCAATCAACCACTGGGAGGTAATGAGCCGCCGCGATTTCACGGGATCAACACATTCATGCGTTTGCCCCAGGCAGCCATCGTCAGTTAGGCGTGTTGTCGCGCGACATTTTTGTGTCCAATCCCTGACATTCTGGCCGCGACCCCGCCGCCCTGCCAAAGACCTCTGCGTGATAGCGGGGTTTTCGGTGGAAGCTTCGGTTTGGCCATTCTGTCCGGTCCGCTGGCTTTACATCGGGCAAAGCGGTTTTGGTGGTCTGGTTATGTGGTTGCCGGTATTTGCGAGTTACGGGTGATCCTGTTTGCGGTGCTCCTCAGGTCCGCCCGATTGCCGCCATTGCCCGTTGGGCGTCTTGTTTTGGCTAGCCCGAACTATCGGGCGGCGCTTCATCGTGGCATAGGCATTGCGCAGCCCTTCAAGCGGTGTTTGGAGATCACAGCCTGCCCCCGCGTTTTTCCCGGGCACGCAGGGGTCGATGACGGGCGGCCTGTTCCATGATCCCGTCATGGTGGCGACCGCGCAAGGCGTCCCGGTTGGCAGGTGTGGGGTAGACCTCGTCAATGAAACTTTCTTCGTCCGGGCCCCGTCCGAGCGAGCAAGGCCGTTGGAGTTCATTTTGTAGTCCGGCTGTACTCTTCGCGCCGTTCCTGACCCACCGCGCTTGCGTGTCGGCACTGAAATGCAGGTCCGGATCGTCGGGTGATCTTCGGGGGCCACCTCTTCGGCCCGGTCTTGCGGCGTGTCAATATGGCTGCCGGGGCGGGGCGGGGGCGGCATTTTGCAACAGTGTGGCGTCGATGATCGACGCTGCGGCTCGTGATCCTCGATTTAACGGCAAACCCCGGTCAGAAGATCATCGTGGACACCGCCTTTCACCAGCGTGTTGCAAAAACGGCAACGGGGCGTCTCATCGGGCACAGGTGCAAAGAGGCCGGGGCAGCAAAACAGGATGCAATCCAACCGCAGTTGAGGGCGCACGCTCCAGCTTCGGGGTGCCACTGCCCGAGCAGCAGACACTTGAAGGTGATTAGGGGATCGTAACCCTAAGGCCCGATCCCGGAGCACCCCAACCCGCACGCATGGATTGGCGAACACCATCGCCAGTTCATCATGAGTGCGTCAATCTTGCTCAGAACGTCGTCTGCGCCGATCCGAACCGCTGTTTTGCGTAAAAACAGGTGCATCAAACCACTCCTCAAAGCCTCTCAAGAGCATACCGGGTTAATGGTTTGTCAGTAATCCTCCAGTTATGCAGAGGTCTTACCGATGACATCGACAGCCTTGATCCCGTCTATGTGCCAAGTACCGACACGTCAGAAATTGACGAACTGTCCACTAGGCGTTACGGGTTACCAATATCGTGGGCGTCGATTTCGTCGAGGTTGCGCCGCCTTATATAGCATTGACGGCGGCGAATTTGCTGTTTTGAGTCGCTGTGTATCCTGCCCGGCATCACTTATCGCTAGTCTAGAACTCAAATGTGGGGCGGCTGTCGATGTGGTTTGTCCTTGTTGTTATGTTGGTTGTGGCGGGGTTGAGCCATATCCGGCGTGCTCCAGGCAATCGGTACGGCCCAGCGTGCTGGACATCACCACCGATGTGAATGATCTGTGCGGGGCCGTGCGGCGCATATTCGGGGCGACGGTCGATATGCTGGAAAAATTGGATATGATCGCAGGGGATATCCCGCAAACAACGGCATTGGCCGACAATGCCGCGGACCGACATATCACTATGTCACTCGCAGCCTGATCTTTGGCTTGCCTGATTTCACAACTGTCCAGTTGTAGGATGGCGCGATGATGATCTGGGCCAAGCCCGCTTTGGTCGGTCAGATTTTGGCGTGAACTGAAAGCGTATCGACGGTGGATGGCTGGACAGATTGCAATCCTGAGGACAGACAGCTTTCCATTACCTCGCGCCACATTGGTACATTCAGCGACATCTGGCATTGCGCCATGAACATGCGCCCGTCGACCTGCATACAGATCGTTTGGCCCAGTTCGATCCGGCTGCCCTGGCGGTCGGTACAATAACAATCGACCGTACGGCCCTCGGGATCGACCACATCACTAACCGCAGTGCCTGCTAGCAGGGTGAAAATAATCGCCAGAAATTGCATCATGCATTGCTGTTTATCACAGCTTACCCCTTGATCAAAGCTTAATGATGCAGGATAATATAAAAATGGTTCCTCAAGATCGGCTAGAACAGATCTTTCAGCGATTTCATTATCTCAAAGCCGCTATGGTTGATGGTGCAGGCGGTGCGGATATTGCGGCGCTGGCCCGCGAATATTCGGAATTGAAACCCTTGTTCGATCAGATCGTGGCCTGGCGCGGCCTGTTGGCGGATATTGAAACCGCTAAACAGTTTCTGGCCGATCCGGACATGAGGAAACTGGCCGAAGAAGAGCTGATCGAATTGCGCGCTCGCCTGCCAGAGGCGGAACATGCGTTGCAGCTGTCCCTGTTGACCAGGGATGTCGCAGATACCCGACCCGCAATGTTGGAAATCCGTCCTGGTACCGGCGGGGATGAGGCGGCGCTCTTTGTTGGTGACCTGTTGCGTATGTACCACCGCTATGCAGAAAGGCAGGGCTGGACATTAGATGTTATCGAGGAACAGGTCACGGAACTGGGGGGCATCAAAGATGTTGTGGCCCATATCAAAGGGGTCAATGTTTTCGCGCGGATGAAATTTGAAAGCGGCGTGCACCGGGTTCAGCGGATGCCAACCACGGAAAGCGGTGGCCGTATTCACACATCGGCGGCAACGGTCGCGGTTCTGCCAGAGGCGGAAGACGTTGATATCCAGATTGATCCGTCCGATATTCGGCTCGACACAATGCGTAGTTCTGGTGCGGGGGGACAACACGTCAATACGACGGATTCCGCCGTGCGCATCACCCATTTGCCCACCGGTATCGTGGTCACCAGTTCGAAAAAATCCCAGCATCGCAATCGTGAAATTGCCATGCATGTTCTGAAAGCCCGGCTGTTTGATCAGGAACGTCGGCGGATTGATGCGGAACGCAGCGCGGACCGTGCGAGCCAGGTGGGCGGCGGGGATCGGTCTGAACGCATCCGCACCTATAATTTCCCCCAGGGGCGTGTGACCGACCACAGGATTAACATGACGCTTTACAGGCTTGGCGCAGTGATGGCCGGGGATCTGGACGAGATCATTGATGCGCTGACCGCTGATGATGAGGCGCGGCGGCTGGCCAATCTGGAGTCCGTATGACCACCGCAGAGGCATTGATGGCAGCAACCGCGAGGCTGCAGGCGGCGGGTGTGCCGGATCCGGCCCGGGACGCCCGCGTCTTGCTGGCCCATACCGCCCGCGTGACACTGATAACACTAGAGGATTTATCGCCTGACATCGCAGAGCGATACGAGCAGCTGATCGCCCTGCGCAGCATTAGGATACCTGTTTCTCATCTGGTGGGTGAACGGGATTTCTATGGGCGCCGGTTCAAAGTCAGCCGCGATGTGCTGGATCCGCGCCCCGAAACCGAAACCCTGGTCGAGGCGGCGCTAGCCGAACCTTTTGGGACGGTTCTGGACCTGGGCGTGGGGTCGGGCTGTATTCTGGTGACGTTGCTGGCCGAACGTCAGACCGGGCAGGGCACCGGCGTAGATCTGAGCGAGGCCGCGTGTCTGCAAGCCAGTGCAAATGCCGTTTTGCACCGTGTCAGCGACCGGGCCAGGATTGTTCAATCCGATTGGTTCAACGCGGTTTCGGGCCGATTCGACCTGATCATATCCAATCCGCCCTATATCCCGATCAATGAGATGCCGACATTGGCGGATGAGGTGCGTTTCCATGAACCGGAAATGGCCGTGACCGATGGGGCGGACGGGCTGATCGGCTATCGTGCCATCGCATCCTCAGCCCCTGATCATCTGGTGCAAGGGGGCCGCGTTCTGGTCGAGGTCGGACCGACACAGGCCGGGGATGTTTGTGAGATCTTTACGCTGGCGGGGCTTGCCGATCTGGCGGTCATCCCTGATCTTGACGGGCGCGACCGTGTGGTCATCGCACGTCTGTCGTGATTTGGTCGCATTGCGCATCTGCTATCGGCAACGAATCTTGGTATTCCCCGGAAAAATTACTGTCGGGGCTTGCCTGTGCACGCTGTAGGTGTTTATTGAGATGCGGTGTATCAAGCGGAGCAATGTCGTATCTGGTCGACACCAAACCTGATAACGCTGTTGATATGGTGGAAAAATCGGCAAAAGATGCCCAACCCCAGTTTAAACAGCAGTAGAAACAAGGCTGTCAGCAAGTTTATGAGATCGTCAAAATCACGTTCGCGTTCGAAATCTGGCCGTAGTCGCACCTCGAATGGGAATGTCGTCAATCGGGTATTCGACAGTTCGGGGCCCGAAGGCAGGGTGCGCGGTACGTCGCAGCAGATTATCGACAAGTATAATCAGCTGGCCCGGGATGCGCATCTTGCGAACGATGGCATTGCCGCCGAAAATTTTCAGCAACATGCGGAACATTATCTGCGGCTGTTGGGCGAGGCACAGCGCGAGGCCGAGGCGCGGCGCGAGGAACAGGAACGCATCAACCGCGAACGCTAGGCCGAACGGCAGGAACGTAAAGCCAATGCGCAGGCGGCTAAGGTCAAAGCTTCAGCAGAGGTACCGCAACCCTGCGGTGTTCGTGTTAACCGCAAAACAGCCGGAGGACGGACCGATGCTGGCTAATATATCGGAAAGCA
>JACOMT010000090.1:0-640 GCA_014623385.1 Paracoccaceae bacterium | reverse complement strand
CCGCCGCACCAGCATACGAACCAGGCCCAAGACCGGGGGATGCTCCAGATAACCCGATGGCGGAAAATCTGGCACCTGCGGCGGCTGACGATACGCTTGAGACCGCAGAATAAGCCCTAGCGTTGCACCATTGTGCGGGCTAGGGCGCAGAACCCTTCCAGTGATACCTGTTCGGCGCGCTCCGTCGGGCGCAGCCCGCTGACGGTCAGACGGTCCTCGATATCCGGTGCGAGCCCCTTGAGCGAAGCACGCAACATTTTCCGCCTTTGGTTAAACGCGGCGGCGACCACCTGCGACAGAACACCGGCATCGGCGGGATAACGTGGCGCATGCAGCGCCGTCAGATGTACAACCGCGCTGGACACTTTGGGCGGCGGCGTGAACGCCCCGGGCGGCAGCGACATCACAACCTGTGCATCGGCTCGCCATTGGGCCAGAATTGCCAAACGCCCATAAGCTTTGCTGCCCGGTTTGGCGATAATGCGCTCTGCAACCTCACGCTGAAACATCAGCGTCAAGCTGGACCAAACCGGCGGCCAGTCGGGCGGGGTCAACCAGCGCACCAACAATTCCGTGCCGATGTTATATGGCGGATTGGCCGAAACCTTGATCGGCGGGGTCAGATGGGCCAACGGGTCGA
>JACOMT010000089.1:13854-17141 GCA_014623385.1 Paracoccaceae bacterium | reverse complement strand
GCCAGTACCCTGGGAGGAATGAACATCAATGCAGTAGGTAAATAGAGCATAGTCATTTTTGCACGACCCGTTGTGATCCTCTGCGTGCTTGACCGGTGTTTTAATTAGGAGAGTGATGCCATGGTACAGATGTACCATGAGGTTACGGCCATCACCAGAGATCGGATGGCGGGACAAGATAAACGAAAATGAAACCAATAACGACAGCTATAGAACGTGCCCGGTGCCTCAACGGCATTGTGGTGAAAAGCTATTAGGAGCTGGTAAGGAAACTGTTGGCGGAACGCCTTGCTGACTGGCGAGCCTGCCCATATGATCCTTGAGGTACAAACCAAAGCGATTAGTACTGGCCAATACCTTAAATACTCTTCGGAAAAATTTTGAAAATGCTCTTTTACCCATAGACGGAGAACAGGCCTGGTTTATGAGGGTGGAAGAAAGAGCCGCATCCGGAGCGAGAGGGTTGTTATCGGTACAATGCGCTGATTGAGAATTGAACCCCGACAATCCCTGTGAGCGTGTTCGGAACATGGTTTCATAAGAGGATAGGATGGCCCCCAATCGCCTGGTGGCCGTTGGTTTCACACCGCGAACTATCCGTCATGAGGAAGAAAGATGGACAGACGAACAGGAAGGAATATGTCAGATCCTGTAACAAGTGCAGAAATAGAGGATGTTTTGTTGTCGATTCGGCGACTTATTTCCAAAGCCAATGGTGCACCGCAGGTGGCTATGCGGGCCGAACACTTCGAAGAGCCAGAGGAGCCGGTGACGGGTAAACTGTTGCTGACAGAGGCACTGCGCGTGACCGGACCGCGCGATGGTGACAGTGCGTCGGAAAACGTGCAAGCGTTCGCCTTTGACCCGAACATGCCTTGGGAAGACCCTGGCGTGCTCTTTTCCGAGGTTACAGATAACTTGACCGAACCCCAATCTGCGGAGCCCGCAGATCTGGTGCCGGATTACACAGAGCTCGAGCCAGCGGAGCTGCCGACAGAACCCGTACAACAGGTCGCAAACGACGCCGAAAGCCATGATGTGGAACTGGCGGGCGCGCCAGAGGATACGGACGCGGTGGATGCCAGTGGCGACATCGCCAAAGCGGCGATGGCCGCAGCAGATCCTGTGCCCGAATCCAGGGTCGCGGCAGATCCGGAAACCGAACCACGGTCAGCAGACGAGCAAAGACCGCAAGAGGTATCTATCGACGCCCGCACCGAGAACCTTGGTGCTAAACTGGCCGTTCGGGCGGACAAAAAATGGGGTTCTGATGGCGATAGCGAAACCGTTTACTCGGGGTCCAATGTTCAGACCCTGAAATTGGACGACGCCGGGATACAACCGGGCACTGATGACGATGCCCTGATGACCGAAGATGGGGATAGCCTGCGCGAATTGGTCGCTGAAATCGTTCGTGAAGAATTGCAGGGTCCGCTGGGTGAACGCATCACGCGGAACGTTCGCAAACTGGTGCGCCGAGAATTCCACCGCATGATGACAGCACAGGATTTCGACTAGAGCCGGGTCGGGGTGGCAAGCGTCCAAAGCTGATCCAGGTCGGTGTAGGTTTCCAGATGATCGGCCAGCGCGTTCAGCGTGGCCTCGACCCCTGCGTCATAGGCCAAATCCGATCTGTGCCCCATCTGTGCCAGGAAATCAGCGCGAAACGGATCGGACGAAAACAGACCATGCAAGTAACAGCCCCGAATGCGCCCATCCGGGCTCGCCGCACCCTCTGGTCGGCCATTCAGAGTCAACCAGGCGCGGTCTGTATCGGGCCCCGTGGTCTTGCCCATGTGAATTTCATAGCCCGGCACGGGTATTCCATCTGGAACCGTTTTTGCCGCGCTCAGCGCCAGACGCTTTTGCGGGGCCATCTCTGTGACCACCTCCAGGTGCCCCAGCCCTGTATGGCTGCCCGGTGTGCCATCCACCCCGTCAGGATCATCAATGCGCGTACCCAGCATCTGGTATCCGCCACAGATGCCCAAAACCTGCCCGCCACGCCGGATATGCGCCTGCAGGTCGATATCCCAGCCTTCGCGCCGAAATGTGTTCAGGTCCGATACAGTGGATTTGCTGCCCGGGATCAGCACCAGATTCGCATTCCCTGGCAAGACGCGGCCTTGGGGTACAATCTCGATTGTGACATTCGATTCCGCCGATAGCGGGTCCAGGTCGTCAAAATTGGCGGTGCGTGGCAAATGCGGTACGGCAATTTTGCAAAGGCCTCCTGCGCGCCCCTTGAGATCCAGCATATCCTCGGCAGGCAGCCGCCAGGCATCCGCAAACCAGGGGACAACCCCCATACAGGGCCAACCTGTGCGCGCTGTAACCGCGTCCCGGCCTTCGTCAAACAGCGTGATGTCACCGCGAAACCGGTTCACGGCAAAGCCTTTGATCCGCGCAGCGTCTTCGGCAGAGAGCACGGCTTGTGTCCCCACTAGCTGGGCAATCACACCGCCCCGGTCGATATCCCCCACCAGAATCACCGGCACATCAGCCGCCTGGGCAAAGCCCATATTGGCCAGATCATTGGTGCGCAGATTGATCTCTGCCGGGCTGCCGGCCCCTTCAACCAGCACGAGATCGGCATCTGCCGCAATCCGGGCAAAACTGTCCAGAATGCGTGGCATCAGCGCCGGTTTGTCGCGAAAGTAACCGCGCGCCCCAGCTCGGCCCCACTGCTGTCCCTGAACAATGATCTGGGCCCCGGTTTCGGTTTCGGGTTTCAACAGGATCGGGTTCATATCGTTGATCGGGTCACACCGTGCCGCGCGGGCCTGCAACGCCTGTGCCCGCCCGATCTCGCCACCGTCTACCGTAACAGCCGCGTTGTTCGACATGTTCTGTGGCTTGAACGGCATCACTCGTAGCCCGCGCCGGACAAAGGCACGGGCCAGCCCGGTCACAAAGACCGATTTGCCAACATTGCTGCCCGTGCCTTGGATCATGATGGACCGGGCCATGCGATACCTCCTGTGCGGGTGGGCTAATGATCCAATTTTGCGACACAGCGTAAGCACGCCTGGACATGTGCTTTTGGGGCTTTGCCGTCTTTGGACAGTCGGACAATCGGCGGGTGACCTATGATGCGGGGTTGGACGCGGTCCTGCCGGTGATCTATCCCTCATGTCTTTACCCGTGCTGCACACCCGGCCAGATCTGATACATTCCGATGTTTGGCAAAGTTTGGCAAAAAATCTTTGCCATTCTGGGGTGGGCTATTGGCGTGGACGGGTCGCGATACGGGCGATTGCTGCCGCTGGGTTGGATTTCGCCTTGCA
>JACOMT010000089.1:0-13804 GCA_014623385.1 Paracoccaceae bacterium | reverse complement strand
ATTTCTGGCCGCTATCGATGCGGGTTTTTAACAGCCCGATCAGCACTATTGGGACCGCGCAGGTCACGCAGGCATGGCGGTGCCCCTGGCGCTGATGGCCATGGTCGTGGTCTGGCTGGTTCATTCGATCACGGGCTATCACACTTTTGGCACGCGAATTTTTAGATTGCGCGCCAATGGCTTGTGTTGTTCTGAAGTCACGAATAAAAAACCCGCCCCAACCAGGGTGCGTTATCCATACCGGATAACGTGTGTGACCTAGGCGGCTTCGGCCTGTTGTGCGGCGTTGCGGCGTTCACTTTCTTCGCGCGACAACGCGACCGAGGTGCGTACACCTTTGCCAACAAAATCCATTAAACCCGCCACAACGCGTTCGCTGGGGTCGATCCCGGCACAGGACAATACCTCGCGCCCATCGCGGGACCGGGCCCATCGTGCAATTTGTTCCCTGCCATTGCCGTATTCTTTGTCGTCGGCAATGGCATCATCCAGTGCGGCCAGCACGACGGCCGCAAAAAGTTTTCTGGCACGATTGCCTTGTTCATTGTTAAAGGCCGTGCCGTCAACGAAATCTTTCATCTCGTTTCCCATATTTTTCTTGCTCTTGTTTTTTCGGCGTAGTGCTCGTTATGCTTAAACCGGACCGATTCGGGTACCCAAATTTTGCAAGCTTTCCATAGCACCATAAGCATAGCTGATCGGATCTTGTAAACAGATTACACCAACTTCCCTGCCAAACGCAACTGACATGTGGTAACACATAGCGTACCCACTAGGCCAAATCAACCGCTGATGAAAGTTTTAAGACATGCCAAAGATCAATGGGAACGAAATCCGTCCGGGCAACGTTCTGGAACATAATGACGGGCTGTGGGCGGTGGTCAAAGTCGACCATATCAAACCGGGCAAGGGCGGTGCATTTGCCCAGGTCGAATTACGCAATCTGCGCAGCGGTACCAAGCTGAACGAACGCTTTCGCAGCGCGGACAAGGTGCAACGGGTGCGGCTGGAACAAAAGGACCAGCAGTTTCTTTATGAACGCGACGGGATGTTGGTGTTCATGGATACCGAGACCTACGAACAGATTGAATTGCACGCAGACTTATTGGGTGAACGGCGTCCGTTCCTGCAAGACGGTATGACCATCATCGTCGAATTTTACGAGGCGGAAGCGTTGAACGCGACCTTGCCGCAAAAGGTGACTTGCCAGGTCGTGGAAACCGAACCGGTGGTCAAGGGGCAGACTGTGGTGAGCTCATTCAAACCGGCGGTATTGGATAATGGGATCAAGGTTATGGTACCCTCGTTCATTGCCCAGGACGAGATGATCGTGGTGAACACGGAATCCATGGAATATTCTGAACGCGCATGACGTTGTGTCGTGAGATTCATTCAGTTATCTGCCGCGATTTGAGTCAAATTCAAAACATCCGTATCCTGCAGCAATCGGCTTTTATAGCTCTAGGTGAAAATTGCCTGGGATCTCTTGCTTGATTAGCTGTCCCTTTTTGATGAGACCTGCGGAAAAGTGATCAGAAAGGCGATGGTGCCCGGCCTTGGTTGCGTGGCTGCGATAAAGCCAATGGCGCTGACGTGCTCACCGCGACGGGTATGGGATCGGCGTTCTCCTCGCCATTTGTCACGCTATAGATGTAAGGCATTCGGGACGCGTAATGATATTCTCGCCCAACGATACACCCATTTCGGCATCAAACGCAACAGGATGAAGCCCATGATCCCAACGCATAGGGACGCTGGATCTGTGCCTTTTAAAACCTATCCGGTCATTTCATTGACCATAACCCTTTGATAATTCAGTGGTAACGCGGTCAGGCTTGCGATGGCTATCGACAAACAACGTAAACAGCAACCGCATCATCAATTTTATATATTTCCCCGTTTCTGTCCGCTTAAATCTAGAAATTGTAAATACCAAATTTGATCACGTCTAAGGAAACTATAGTTCCTGTATACATAGCTTTAGGATAAAAATTAAGGCCAGTTTTTGCTAGGAGCTTGGCGTTAATTTAGGGTGAGTATTTTTAGGGGAAGTGCTGTAATCTGCATTTGATAAATTATTTTAAAAACTCTCAATGTTACGATGGCTGCCAGAAAATTAGTTACATCACCCTCTCTAGATTACCTGATGAGCTGCCTGTCCAGGTTTGGTACTTTTAGTAGGATCTAGCTACCCCCGCCGCGCGCATTAAAATCTGCGATAGTATTGGATAGCGCTTCCTTTGTTACTTTGGGCGCGTTATAATCTGCTGCGTGACACGACAGAGTTACGCTGCGATTGTTATTTTATCAGTTTCTTGTTTATGAATACCATGATCAACATTAAGATCAAGAAGATAAATACCTGAAATGCAACTAGGAACCAGTTCTCTTATTCTGGTTTATGTTGCGTTCAATTCTTTTCTCCTGTTATAGGTGTACGTTTTTTCTGTATTTCAATCAGCGCAATTTGGGGCCGCCCGCTGACGTGCCAAATTGCACATAGTCCCCCCCTTATGCCTCGGATGATGCCCCGGGAGATGGGCCGGGGACAAGGCGAGTCAGAGCAATTCGACGGCCGCCCCACCCGCCATCATCGGGCCTCGGGCGCGGTCGAGGCGCAGATAGGCGATCGCCATATCGCCCGACCGCGTATGCAGTGTTCCGGCGGGTTTGCCGTTTGCGGTGATCTCGGTTCCAGAGACCGCCGACCCTGTGATGCGCACCCGACGCAGACCTTTGCGCAGTTCGGTCCTGTGTTTCATCCGTGCGGTGACCTCTTGCCCGACATAGCACCCCTTGCGGAAGTCAACGCCGGACAGTGCCTCAAACCTCGCTTCCAGGATAAACGTGTCGGGTGTCAGTTCAATACCGCTTTCCGGAATGCAATGGGTCACGCGAATGGCATCCCAATCCGGTTCCGCAGCGGCATCCAGGGCTAAGCCATAACCGCGCCAGCCCAGATCGGGGTGACGCGGGTCGGGCCATGCCCCGAAGGGTATATCGCCGATTCCGCGCTGAACGGTCAGGTCAGTGCGTCGAACATCAACATTGGCGCGCAGCTTGTATAGCGCCAGCCGTTTGATCAGCGTGTCGGCCAGATTGGATGCAACATCCAGAAGGATATCGTTATCATACGCCGACAGAAAGAAATCGGCAACCAACTTGCCTTGCGGGGTCAGCATTGCCGCATAAACTATCCCCTTATCGACACCGTTGATGTCATTCGTGATCAGCCCCTGCAAAAAGGATCGGGTGTCTGCACCGCTCAGGCGCAGGATTTGGCGGTCTGTCATCCTGATGTTCCTTGAACCTTCCCACAGATCGTATAGATATAATCGCCAGGTTAAACAGGGAACGCGCGCTTGGTTGCACAATTGAGCATCGTCATTCCGACACTGAACGCCGAGGGCCACCTGCCCGCCTGCCTGACCGCGTTGGTCGAGGGCGTGACCGCAGGTGTGGTGCGCGATCTGGTAGTCAGCGACGGCGGCTCCACCGATGCGACATGTATGATTGCAGACGAAGCGGGCGCATGGGTCCTGACTGGACCGGCGTCTCGGGGTGGGCAACTGTGCCGCGCGATGAAACGGGTGCGGGGGACTTGGTGCTTGGTGCTGCATGCCGATACGGTGCTGGCACCCGGCTGGTCCGATGTAGTGGCCGACCACATGCGCAATGCGGACGGGCCCGCTTATTTCCAATTGGCCCTTCGCGCGCGTGGGTTCATGCCCGGCTGGGTGGCCGGATGGGCCAATTTGCGATCACGGGTCTTTTCCCTGCCCTACGGTGACCAGGGACTGTTGATAGCGCTGACAGATTACGCCCGCACCGGGGGGTACCCGGATACCCCGTTCATGGAGGATGTGGCACTGGTCCGGGCGTTGGACAAACCGCTCACTGCCTTGCCCATAACCGCTACCAGCAGTGCAGAACGCTATATCCGCACCGGTTGGGTGCGCTGTGGTTTGCGGAACCTGTTGGCACTGTTGCGTTATCTTGCCGGAACAGACCCAGAGGTTCTGGCCGCCGCATATCGCCGCCGATAGCTAGCCGATAAACCGCTTGTACAGCCGCGCGCCCTGCCGTCCGTCGGGTGCGGGCGACTAGCGGGGTTCCGAGGTGGCCAGAGCCGCCGCACCTTCAGGGTCGATCACGGTTTTTCCATCCTGAAACTGCAGCCGATAGAGGTTGGCGTAAATCCCGCCTGCGGCCAGCAGGGCGTCATGCGTACCCTCGGCCACGATCTGGCCCCGCTCCATCACAACGATTTTGTCGGCATTGCGGACCGTGCTCAGCCGGTGCGCGATGACCAGAGTCGTGCGCCCGCCTGACAGCTTGTTCAGTGCCTCTTGTACGATCTTTTCCGATTTGGAATCCAATGCGCTAGTGGCTTCATCCAATAGCAATACGGGCGCGTTGCGTAATAGCGCGCGCGCGATCACCACCCGTTGACGCTGACCCCCGGACAAAACCGAACCGCGCGGACCCACCGGTGTGTCCAGCCCTTCGGGCAACTGATCCAGGAAATCCGACACGCTTGCGGCGTCCAACACCTCTTGTAGTACCTGCGCATCCACATCCGTCCGGTCCAACAGGATATTTTCCCGCAGGGTTTCGTCGAATAGCAGTGCATCCTGGGTGACCACTGAAAACAGGTTGCGTAATTCTGACAGATCCATGTCGCGCGTTTCGGTTCCCGCAATCCGGATAGAACCCTTTTGGGGGTCGACCAGCCGTGTCAGAACGTTAAAAATTGTGGATTTCCCGGCACCTGAAGCCCCTACCAGGGCCGTTATATGGCCCGCCTGTGCACGAAAAGACACACCGTTCAGAACCGTTGCATCGCCATAGCGTAGCTCCACGTCCGAAATGTCTATATCCGGCAACCCCCGGGGCGCGGCGACGGGGCGATCCGATGAGGTTAGGCGCAGGGGGGCGTCCATCAATTCCTTCAACCGCTCCAGGGCCGAGGCCGCGATTTGCCATGTGCCGACGACAGCAGCTAACCGCCGCATCGGATCAAACGCCAGGCCAATCGCGGTGAAAAAGCTCATAAAATCACCGAGCGTTTTTTCGCCGGACATAATCTCGCCACCGCCATAGATCAGAACCGCCAACAGGCCAATACCGGCCAGCAGATCGATCATCGCAGGGATCGCCGCCGATGCAACATTCGCCCGCCACTGGGCACCGATGAACTCCTCTTGCCGGTTTGCAAATTGATCGGCCTGATACCGTTCCAGCCGGTTCAGTTTGATTGGCACGATGCCGTGAAAAATCTCGTCCAGCCGCGTGGACAATGCCGCGCCAAGATCTCGTGCCCGTCGCGCCTGCCTGCGGACATAGACCTGCAGGGCATTGACCGGCAGCAACAGCACCGGTGCGCCGATCAGCGTGACCGCAGCCCAGCGCCAATCGATGTTGATCGCCACGACCAAAAGCGCGACCAACGAAACCGCATCGCGACCCGCGCCGGTGATTACCGTCTGCCAGACGTTGTTGATGGCCTCGACATCCGTCTGCACCCGCTGGATCAGAAACCCGGGCGGATGGGATTGGTGAAAGGCACCGTCCTGCCGCATGATCCGCGCCAATAGGTCCTGCCGCAGATGCGCCGCCATCCGCAATGAGGTGAACGACATCATCGCTTTCTGGAAAACACTGGCCGCAGCGCGGAACACGAATATGGCCAGCATGATGCCGCCCACCCGCCAGACCGCGCCAGGCTCACCCGCGACAAACACATCGTCGAACATCGGGCGAACCATATAGCTTAGCGCACCCAGCGCCGAGCCTTCGATTGACATGAGGATAAAAGCCAGGCCCAGCCAACGCCAATGGTGCCGGATATACACGCGCCAGACCCACCGGAACAGGACAAGACTGGATTCGTCTGGCTTTGACTCGATCATACGGGCGATAATCGTTTGCGAAACCGGTCGGTAATTGTCACCGGGTCATATTCCTGGGCGACCCAATCCTCGAACCCGATGGGTTCGCGCGCGGTCCGGGCCGCATAAATCTCTAGGCAATAATCCAGGATTCCTGTGTATCTGTTGCGCACATGCATGTATCTCCAGGACAACATGCGCTGCGCCTGCTCCACAGGCTGATGTTCGATGACCATCATATAAATGGCCGAGGCCAGCCCGGCCCGGTCCGCCCCGGATTTGCAGTGCATCAGGAGGGGGCGATCCAATGTACGGAAAAGCGAGATCAATTCGATAAACGTGTCGCGTGGTACCAGGCTCCGCGCATTCAGTCGGATACTGTGCAAATTCAGCTCCAGTTCGCCGCAAAACTGCTGTTCGGCCAGATAATGCCCGTTCGGGTTTGCTCCGCGCAGGTTCAGGATGGTGTGGATGCCCTGATCCCTTAGCAGCGCAAACCGTTTTTTGGTCGGTTGGTTCGACCGGAACACGCCTGGCGCGATCTCAAATGTGTTGGTCCACAATATGCGAAGAATTTCGTGATCGAACCACAGATTATAGATCCGGTTGCGGCGGCCCTGATATTTTGAAATACGTTCACCCGCCACCAAAAAGCTGATTTCGCCCCATCGAACATCCCGGCCCCAGCTTACCCGATCCTGTAATGCTGTGCAAGGCATGCGCGATTGACGCCATCCATGCGGTGGATAAGGTACGACATGTCAAACTGAGGTCATATGCTATGTCATCCAGTACTTCTCTGGCCAACGGGCGCAGTTACCTTGCGATTCCGGGCCCCTCTGTCATACCAGATGCCGTGTTGCAGGCGATGCATCGCCCGGCACCGAACATCTATGAGGGTGGGCTGGTGGCGATGACCGAGACCCTGTTTCCCGATTTAAAGCGTGTGGCCCGAACCCGACACCACGTTGCGATCTATGTAGGCAACGGTCATGCGGCGTGGGAGGCGGCGCTGGCCAATACTGTGGCACCCGGTGCCAAAGTGCTGGCGCTCGCAACCGGGAGATTTGCCTATGGCTGGGCCAATATGGCCGAAGGTGTGGGTGCCGTGCCGCAAATCCTGGATTTCGGGCGTCGTAATGCGGTGGACCTGAACCGGTTTGCCGAAGCGTTACAAGCGGATACCAGACACGGGATCAAGGCGGTTTTGGTCGCGCATGTGGACACCTCGACCTCTGTCCTCAACGATATTGCCGCCCTGCGCGGGGTTTTGGATGATGTTCGGCACCCTGCGCTATTGATGGTGGATTGCATCGCGTCGCTGGGATGTGACAGGTTCGAAATGGATGCTTGGGGGGTCGATGTGGTGGTCACCGGAAGCCAAAAGGGCCTGATGGTCCCGCCGGGCATCAGCTTTGTCTTTTTCAACGACAAGGCCGACATGGTGCGTCAGACCTTGCCACGCGTCAGCCGCTATTGGGATTGGGCACCCCGCATTCGGCCCGAAGCGTATTATAACTATTTCTCCGGCACCGCGCCAACCCATCACCTCTACGGCTTGCGTGCTGCGCTGGATATGATCCATGACGAAGGGATTGAGGCGATTTGGGCCCGGCACGACCGTCTGGCCCGCGCTATTTGGGCCGCTGTGAATGTCTGGGGTCAGGACGGCCCGCTGCAATTGAACGTGATGAACCCGGATATCCGCAGCCGGGCGGTGACCTGCCTGCGCATCGGTGCGCCCCATGGTGCCAATTTGCGTCGATATACCGCCAGCCAGCTTGGACTTACCCTGGGGCTGGGCATTGGGATGGAATCCGGTGACGATCCGAATTGCGATGGATATTTCCGGTTCGGGCATATGGGCCATGTGAGCGGGCAGATGATTCTGGGCCTGCTGGGCGGAGTTCAGGCAGGATTGATCGCGCTGGACATTCCTCATGGAAAAGGTGCCGTTGAAGCGGCCGCGTTGGTGATCACAGGGGGGTAGGACCGGCTGCGCCAGCCCAAGTGATTCCACCGCTCAAAGGGGCCGGGGTGATAGCCCAAAAATGCCTGAGGTCGGCATGAATAACCCTGCATCGGCCGCCAACAGGGCGTCCTTCCCGACCGTCCCGTCCCCGCCCTCATCAGGACACAATCCGGGGCAGGGCGGCGGGGTCGGTGCGGCTGAAAACAGGGGCCAAAATGGCGAGGATTGGGCGCGAAACTGGCACCTATTGAACATTATCTTCACCGCGCTACCTGTTGAAACTATGTGACTGAATTGTCATTATGTCCGTTGGCTGCCGCAAACGCGCGTCCCGGATGGCTCAGAGGCGACCAGGATATAATTCATGGTCGCGCATACGCCGTTAATCCTCTGGCCCGAGGGGGGATCAGCAGCGCCAGGCGACGCGGCTGGAACTGACCGGCGGCCCCAGGTTACGGACGCTTCCGAACTTGATCATTCCAGGGGGAACGGGTCGCGTGCGGCAGGGTCCACATCAACGGGATCGGGGCTTTGGCAGCATGTCAGCAGCATGTCAAGAATGCGTTTGGCGAAACTCAAGGGGGTGCACCTTGCTGCCCGTGCCTGAAAAATATCGGATGGCGAGGCAATCTTCCGGGAAAATCCTCTCAACCAGGAATGACACATACAGCTATTCATGTGGCCCCGGACGGACCTTACAGATTCGCGTAACGCAATCCGTCAAACGGCCGACGGCAGGAATATGCTTATTAACCGCTCGGCCTCGCTGATTGGTCGGGTCAATCGGGATCTGTTCTCACCGGGATAGAATCGGGCACGTGTAGCCGTTGGCATCGGTGCAGGCTGAATAATATGGACAGTAGGTCCGGTCTTGATGGTTTCGGCCTGCCAACTGCGTGCCAGGGCCATCTGTGCGGCTTTGGTGGCACCGTACGCCCCAAAAAACTTCTGACCTGCCACTGGATCATCAAAAAACATCACGGTTCCATCCGTACCCAAAAGGGGCGCGACATAGTTGATCAGCAGCGCGGTAGCCGAGGCATTCACATTCACCGATTTGGACCAATCCAGGGTGTCGATCATGTTAGCGGGGCTTAGTGGGGCAGCATGGACCGCCGTGTGACACCACAGGTCCAGCTGGCCCCACCGGTCGTGAATGCCCCGGCACAGGGTTGCCATCGCTTCCGGCACGGTGATATCCATCGGTGCCAGCGTGGCATGTCCGCCTTTGGCCTGTATCCGGTCGTCCAACTCTCCCAACGCGCCGGTGGTCCGGGCCACAGCCACGATGTGGTATTTCGGTGCCAGCGTTTCAGCAATAGCGGCACCCAGGCCGCGGGATGCGCCGGTGATCAGGGAAATTTTTGTCATGGCGGGTAGTTATGCCCGCTGCGCCAACAGGGTCAAGGGGACCAGAAATTTGCCGTCCTTGTTGATTGTGCACATTTGTTCACCGCTCAGCCGTTTGCCGGGGGTGCCGGTCTGGAGCCCCGCGCGGAATGCGGGCCAGTATCGGCATACGCATTTCAGGCCAAAAACACCCGAAACGATCACGCGGTTCCCTGCACTTGATGATTTGACGTAATGCACAATCTGCCCGGGGGCACCTGGCACTGGCGAGCAGCTGGAAGGCACAGGCCCCGGCGACTGGGCCAACAGGTGGTGGATATCCCGGGCTTGATCAGGGCAGGGTGCCAAATAACGCGGTTCGCGCATCACCTTGGGTCGCGACTGCGGGATCAGGGCGTGTTTATCTAATACAGGTACCGACCAGTTCTTCGTATTGGCGGGTGATCCAGCCCAGTGCCTGCTCGGGGTTGCGCGCCTCGATCTGGCTGGTGAGCTGGTCAAAGACCAACGCAGAACGGCTTTCATTGACAATGGTAAAACGTTGTTCAGTGGTTACCGCATCGTAAATAAAAAACGCAACCGCAATCAAAAGAATGCCGCGCGCGACGCCAAAGAGAAAGCCCAGACCCTGGTCCACCCCGCCCAATGCCGACCGCTGTATCATCGAGGAAAAAAGCGGTGTGAAAAACGATACTATGATCAGCGCGACGGCGAAGACAACGGCAAAGGCCGCGATAATGGCCAATTCACAGCTATCGCCGATAAACTCACCGACGACGGGTACCTCTTTGATCATCGGTTCCACCTGTGGCGCAAAGATAAAGGCCAGAACCGCGGCAGCGACCCAGCCAGCGATGGCCATGGCCTCGCGCACGAATCCCCGTGAATAGGCCAGCAAGGCCGAAACTACGACCACAGCGGCGACAACGCCGTCTACTATGGTGAACCCCTGCATATTTTTTACCTTTACCTGTTCGCCGTCTTGACCCGCACTATCCGGCCCCAAAAACCTCTCTGACAAACCCGGCCAGATCGGTCGGTCTGGTCAGGGTCAAACCGCGTTCACCACGCAGTTTGCCACTGATCGGGGCTATCGCGGCGGTAAAACCAAGTTTCTGTGCTTCTTTCAACCTGTTTTCGGCTTGTGACGCGGGGCGTAAGGCCCCCGACAGGCTGATTTCACCAAAAACAACCGTATTCTGTGGCATTGCGGTATCTTCGCGCGCGCTCAGCAGGGCGGCGGCTACGGCCAGGTCAGCGGCAGGCTCGTTGATTTTCATCCCGCCCGCCACGTTCAGATAGACATCAAGCCCGGCAAAAGGGATGCCGACCCGCGCCTCCAGTACGGCCAGAATCATGGCCAGCCGTCCACCGTCCCAGCCAACGACCATGCGACGCGGTTGGGAATGGGGTGACGGGGCCACAAGCGCCTGAAATTCGACCAAAACCGGGCGCGTGCCTTCGACTCCGGCAAAAACCACCGACCCGGGGCTGGGCATGCCGCGTTCCGACAGAAACAGGGCCGAGGGGTTCGTGACCTCGGCCAGACCGCTGCCGGTCATTTCGAACACACCAATTTCGTCTGTAGGGCCAAACCGGTTTTTCACCGCGCGCAGGATGCGGAATTGATGGCCACGTTCGCCTTCGAAATAGAGGACGGTATCGACCATGTGTTCAACCACACGGGGCCCCGCGAGCTGGCCTTCTTTGGTGACATGGCCTACCAGAATGACCGATACGCCGTGCCGTTTCGCAAAGCTGGTCAATTCATGCGCCACCGCGCGTACCTGGCTGACGCTGCCCGGGGCGCTGTCCACATTGTCGGCCCACATCGTCTGCATTGAATCGATAATGGCAAGCTGGGGCATGTTCGCCTCTAACGTCGTCAGAATGTCGCGCAGATTGGTCTCTGACCCCAATTGCACAGGGGTATTTGCCAGCCCCAGGCGCTGGGCCCGCATGCGAATCTGGGTGCTTGCCTCTTCGCCCGATATGTAGATGGTTTTCAGACTGGCCCGGGCGAACCGCGCGGCGGCCTGCAACAACAGGGTCGATTTGCCGATACCGGGATCACCCCCCACCAGAATGGCCGAGGCCGGGACTAATCCTCCGCCCAGAACCCGGTCGAGCTCTGCCAATTGGCTGGCAGTTCTGGGCGGCGGGGTTTCCTGGGCCGCAAGGTCGGTTAGCGCAATGTTCAAACCCCGTTTTTGCCCCAGCGATTTGCTGGCCGGACCTGTGGACAGCCCCGCATCTTCAGAGATTGTGTTCCATTCCCCACAAGTCTCGCACTTGCCCGACCATTTCGTAAATGTCGTACCGCAGGCGAAACAGGAAAAGGATTTGCCTTTTGCCATAGCTCAATCTGATGCCTGAACCGGGTCAGGCTGTCAAACGGTGAAGCTGATGCGTGGTCAGATGATCCAAAGCCAGCAACGCCGGAATGCAGCCGCAAACGCCAATGCAGGATTGCCCGACCGTGGGAACCCGTCATGCCCCATTGAAGCGCGATCAGCCAAAGGGGATTGACACACGGCGCGATTTATGTTTCCCGGGGGCAAACAATCCCCGGGAAAATAGAGATTTCGCTGCGCCCAAACAGCGGTAACCCCCCGGTTCGCCGTAATGGCGCAAACCACGGGATTGGGTAGAAAGCGACGAGAAAGATGGTCAGACGGTGCAGGATTACCGCACCGCCTCAATCGGGCCATCCGCGCTGCCGGAAATGAATTGGCTGACATAG
Organism: Paracoccaceae bacterium; assembly: GCA_014623385.1. Lineage (GTDB taxonomy): Bacteria > Pseudomonadota > Alphaproteobacteria > Rhodobacterales > Rhodobacteraceae > JACOMT01. The sequence goes on along the minus strand of JACOMT010000089.1, from coordinate 1,848 downwards.
GGGTCACCGCTGGCATCCATTTGGGCCACTGGTCCGGTCCATTGAATGACACCATCATGTAGCATGGCCACATTGTCGGCAATCGCACGGACCGAGGACATGTCATGCGTGATTGTCATCGTGGTGGCACCCATTTCCACCACGATTTCGCGTATCAGGGAATTGATCACCCCGGATGTGATCGGGTCAAGCCCGGCTGTAGGTTCGTCAAAAAAGATGATCTCGGGCTCGGCGGCGATGGCGCGCGCTAGCCCGACGCGTTTTTGCATCCCGCCCGAAAGCTCGGCCGGATAGAGATCGGCCACATCCGGTTTCAGACCCACGCGGTACAGCTTTTCAATGGCGATTGCGCGTGCCTCTGCCACTGGTTTTTTCAGCGAACCGCGCAACAGGCGAAAGGCCACGTTTTGCCAGACAGGCAGCGAATCAAACAGGGCCGACCCCTGAAACAACATGCCAAACCGGGCCAGAAAGGCATCGCGGTCACCTTGATTGGCCGGTTTCCCGCCGACAAGAATTGCGCCGCTGTCAGGTGGGATGAGACCCAGAATGCATTTCAATACCACGGACTTCCCGGTACCCGAACCGCCAATAATTATCATCGACGTGCCTTGGGGAATTTCCAGTGAAATGCCACGAAGTACCCGGTTCTTGCCAAAAGACTTGACCACGTTTCTTAGGCTAATCACTGGAGTGCCTCACTATAATGCCAGAAGGTGACAACGGGCTTATTTTCTTGGGGTTCTGGTAGTTGGTTATATTTTCTTGCTCCTTTATAAATTATTTCTGCAGTTTTCATTACCTGACCCGCGAGCAATTTAATATTTGCTTCAAAATTTCCAAGGGTATCACCCAGCTCCGCTATTCTGCCTCTTACAGTTTCGAACATATCTTCGGGTTTATAAGTTTCCGCTTTTTTGATCAGCATCGGCTTGCATGACCTGTTAGGCATTTGTGAAGAAAAAACATATCGTTGCATTGCGATCCAAAGTACTGATATTTTGAGTTTTTCATTTTTCGATACCTTGAAAAAGATACGCGCATCTCCTTTTGTATTTACCTTTTTTTGCCTGAATTCGGCGAATATGCTGTCTTTAATGGATACACCTTCTTTAATGGATAAAATGCCAGGAAAGCCATTCAGGCTATCAATGACCTTGCGATGATTTGAATGCCGAATAATGCCGTTAAAAAGTTCAGGAAATTTAGACTCACGGTATTCATACAGGATACCTGGCCCATCCAGGCCTTCCGATTCAAAATCCTCCGCAATTTTTGCGCGGATATCTTCAATCTTCGTTATCTGCCGCTCTCTTATTTCGGACATTCACATGCGCCCCTCAGAGTGAAAAGAACATTCCGGTCAGAACAAAATTCGTAGCCAGGATGAGCACCGCCGCTGCCTCAACGCTTTCCTTGGTTGCCCGGCCCACGCCCTGGGCCCCACGTCCCGATTCCATGCCATGATAACACCCCATCAGGGCGGCGATCAGACCAAATGCCGCACCTTTGACCAGGCTTGACACAATGTCGCGCAGTTCCAGAAAATCGACCGTGTTTTGCAGATAGGCTGCCGCGTTGAATCCCAACGATTGCACGGCCACCATATAGCCGCCCGCGATCCCGATGATGTCGCCCGCACCGACCAGTAGCGGAACACAAATCAGTGCGGCCAGCACCCGCGGCACGGTGAGGTATTTCATCGGATGCGTCGATAATGTCACCAGCGCGTCGATCTGTTCGGTAACCTTCATCGTCGCAATCTCGGCGGCTATGGATGAGGTCACCCGCGCCGCGAGCATCAGCCCGACCAGAACCGGACCCAATTCGCGCACCATACCGATTGCC
>JACOMT010000088.1:9151-13161 GCA_014623385.1 Paracoccaceae bacterium | reverse complement strand
CAAAGACGGCAAACACAAACACATCCGCCCCGGCACCACCGGTCAGCCTGTCCGCCCCCTTACCACCGTCCAGTCTCGCCCCCGCATTCCCTGCCAGGCGGTCATCATGGGGGCAGAGCCGACGATGTTTGACACATCGTCAGGTACCTCTGCCTGAACGCCCCGGGTGGCACGTTTATAAGTCACCGTATCTGCGACACCGTCACCGTCATTATCAAGGGTATAGCCGACACGCTGGCCGTCCTGAGTTATAAAGGTTTTCTTCCTGGGGATTGCAGGTAGGGTAGTCGTCATCGTGTTCTCCTGATGCGGATGCAGTTGCGCAATCCGGGTTTGTTGCGACCTGTTCCCAGTGTGCGGGTCAGGGGTGGCCGGTTCAAGGGGGTGATTTGCAAGGCCCCAAGCGCGATGTTATGTCAATCCCACTTCAACCCGCTGCAAAAATCAGGGGCCGGGGCAAGTTGCCACCTGCACGGAACCTGCACCGCCCCGACCAGAGACCGCTGCGTGACAGCGTGATTTTTCGTGGAAGCTTCGATTGGGCCATTCTGTCCGGTCTGCTGACCTTACCTGGCCTTACAGTAGGCAAAGCGGTTTTGACGGTCTGGTTATGCGATTGCCGGTGGTTGCGGGTTGCGGGGCACCACCACGCAGGTGCTGCCCGATTGCCGCCATCGCCAGCTGGGCGTCTTGTTTTGGCCAGCCCGAACTATCGGGCGGCGCTTCATCGTGGCATAAGCAGTGCGCAATCCCGCAAGCGGTGTTTGGAGATCAGCCTGCCCCCCGCGTTTTTCCGAAGCCCGCAGGGGTCGATGACGAGGGATTGATGACGGGCGGCCATTCGCATGATCCCGTCACGGTGGCGACCACGCAAGGCGTCTCAGTTCGTAAGTGTCATGCGGACCCTGTCGATGAAACTTTCCTCGTTCGGACCTCGTCCGGGCTGGTAAACGCCGTTGGATGTCATGTTGGATGTCATCTTCGTAGCCCGGGCGCACGCTTCGCGCCGTTCCTGACCCACCGCACCTGCGTGTCGGCACTGAAATGCACGCCTGGACCGTCGGGTGGATCGTCGGGGGCCTCCGCTTCGGCCCGGTCTTGTGGCGCGTCGATATGACTGCCGGGGCGGGGCGGCACTTTGCACCAGTGGGGCGTCGATGACCGCCGCTGTCTGGTTTGTCCGCAATCCTCCACTTATGCAGAGGTCTTGTTCAACGCTGCCCGGTGCGGGAAACCCTCCCCCCATGTCACAGCACCGGGACCGGGCGCGGTGCGGGCAGGGTTCCCTTTCGGCTGGCAAAGGGTGCGCCGTTCTGCGGATGCGCGCCGCCATTGGCACCATCCGAAACCCGCATGACCGTCGATGTCGATTCTGCCCCCACACACAAAGCGAAAAGCGGCCCGATCCCGGCCTGTCCCGTGGTCTGAACATCGGCAAGTACGGGGTGGTCCGGGTATCCAGAGCCACCTTGGCAAACCTGAAACCCGAATTTTGAGTACTGATATTTGGGTAACAATTTGTTGAACAGCGCGTTCAAAACCGTTAGCATCGTGCCAACCCCGGTTTACTTGGAAAATGTTGGCTAGCATCATGCACCTGAATCCATGTTTGACAGTGTCAAGGGCACCAGGGCAGGCGATCATCTTTGATGTCTGTGATACGGGTGTTCTATACGTCGGACTGTGCGCCATTCCAACCCAAGGGGGGCAGATGGTCCCGGTTAGCTGGTACCGCCTGACAGCACGCCGGGTCCCGTGCTGATGCGGGTGGTGCTGGGGGTTGGTGTTCTTGCGCTTTTGCTTGTGCTGATAGCGGCCCTCGTGTTGCCCGCATGTGGCGTGCGCTTTGTGGTTGGTCAAAGCCTGCTGCAATTCTGTCCGGTGGCGTTGACCGCCCCTGCGGACCAGTCGACGACCGACGCGCTGTTGGAACGGCGCCGCGCCTTGCTTGCAGAGATACAGGGGCTCGAACGTGGCCTTGGCCTGCGATCCTGTGCGCCTGTTCCGCCCCCGGCCCCCGAGCCCATACCGCAACAACAGGCCGAAACGCCGGACGGCATCGACACAGAGGCGTGGAACAACCAGGATGTCACCTTGCTGGAAGGTTGCTGGATCCTGGATGGCGAAGATTACCACGTCAGCGATATAAATGATCCGCGCAAGATCACCCGTTTTACAGAGTGGGAGATGTGTTTTGATGCGCATGGGCAAGGCGAACAAACCCTGTACGGCACCCATCTGCCTACGGGTGCCGCCAAGTACTGTGCAGGCAACACATCCGCCGCCTTTGACGAACGGGGGCACCTGGTGCTGTCGGATGCGGCGAATGTCCAATGTGACAACTCGTACATTTACCGCCGTGTGACCACCTGTGAGCTGATCGAACATGGGCGCGCCCAATGCTTCACCGTGCAACCCGACTCGCCTGGGCGTGGTGGCTCTGATGAGGTTCGGCTGAAAAGGAAACGGACGCCATGAGTGACAGGGCCATTGCAAAAACCGGCCTGGGCGGGTACCGCCTGCTTACCGATGCTCGGGGTACCCCCGCCTTGACCGCCCTGCCTGCGTTGCAGCGCCATGGGGTGCTCTTTGCGCGGCCGGACGTGACGGCGGATCCCGCGACTGGCGAGGTGCTGGTCACCTGGTATCACGGCGCTTTGGGTGAGGCCCGGCCGCTGCACACCCTGTCGCCCGCCGCACGCGCGCGGGTAGAGGACCGGTTGCGCGAGGCGCTGGTACCGATTGTGCAGGACCTTGATGACCCCATCCGCGGACCTCTGTTGGGGCGCGCGCTGCATTTGGCCAATGCAGATGCCATCTGGGCGGTGGGCGACACCCCGGTTTTGATCGAATGGGGTATGGTACCCAATGATGTGGGCCTTGATGTCCAGGCGCGCGCGGTGCTTTATGACCAAAGCCTGGGCCGGTTCGCGCCGCTCACCGGGGCACCGCCTATTGGGGATGCGGGTCTGACCGGCGGGGCCGCGCTGTTGGAACCGACGGCGACACGGGGGGGGGCGGCAAAGACGGCCGGTTTGGCCGCATCGGCACAGGTGGCTGGTGGCGGTGTGTTGCCCCCCGGTTCCGATGGTGATGCAGGCGCGCCCGTTTTCATTCGCCCCATGATGCACTGGTTCTATTGGGTGCCCCTGATGGTTCTGATTGTGCTGATGCTGTTGGCCATTCTGTGGCTGCTCTTGCCCGGCAATCGCGTCTTTCCCGCCCCCCCAGACACAGCCGAGGAAGAGGCCTTGCTGGAGGCAGAAAACCAAGCCTTGCTCGAGCGGATCGAACGCCTACGCGCGGCGGAACAGAACGCGGTATGCCGCCCCGACGGGTTCCTGGAACTGCCAAATGGACGCACGCCTGAGGGGCTGGTGCCGCCACCGATACCCGCAGATCCGGACGCGCCGTTGCCGGTGCCCACACAGCCCCTGCCAGGTGTCCCCGATGCGCCTGTGACCCCTGCACCGGAACGGGTGATCCCCACCCAACCCGAGGGCACAGCTGAAGACGCGACCAGCCTGGATGCGCTGATTGAGGAAACCACCGTCATGATCCTGGCGGGCACCACCAATGGTGGCAACCTGGGCTCTGGGTTTTTCATTGGCCCTGATCTGGTGATGACCAATGACCATGTGATCGAGGGCGCAACACAAATCTACGCCATCGGTGCCTCGCTGGGCACAGTCCGGCAGGCAGAGCTTTTGGCAACGATGGGCCCCTTTGCAGCGACCGGTGGCGATTTCGCCCTGCTGCGGCTGCCCGGTGTCCAGAACCGCGCACTGAGCGTGCGGCTACCCGACAGTTCGCTTCAGCTAAACAATGTCTATGCTGCGGGCTTTCCGGGCGATGTCATGGATTTCAACACACAGTTCCAGCAACTGATGTCAGGGCAGGATAGCGCCGTACCGGACGTGTTCATCACGACTGGCGTTGTGAACTCTGAACAGGACGGCATTGGTGGTCAGCGGATGATCCTGCATTCCGCGTCCATATCGACCGGTAAC
>JACOMT010000088.1:8213-9136 GCA_014623385.1 Paracoccaceae bacterium | reverse complement strand
GGGCCCCTGCTGGATGCGTGCGGCCAGGTGATTGGGGTCAACACGCTGGTCCGTACGGGCCCCATGCGCTCGGTCAACATCGCACTGACAACAGAGGCCATGCAGGCCTTCCTGAGGCAAAATGGCCATAGGCTGTCCGCGACAACGACCCGCTGTGCGCCCAAGGTCCGCGGGACCCCGCCCCCCCCACCGGCACAACCACAGCCCGAGAGCACGACCGAGTGAGCCGCCGATTTACCAATACATCGCGCGCCGGGCTGTGCCTGTTGGGGACCGCCGACCAGCGCGTCCATGAAACCATCGTGGCCGAGGTAGAACAGGCCCTTGGCCCTGCCCACGCCGCGATCTTTGCAGAACCCGAATATCTGCACCGCACGGCCAGCAGTGACTGGTATTCGTCGGTCCAAGGGGTTATAACCCCCCTGAAGGACATGGTCGAGGCGGATGCTGTTCGCACCAGGCAGCGTTTAAAGGGGATGTTTGGCGACATCGCGCGGCACGCGGATGCGCTGAACAATTCCCGGTCCGACAGGGACCGACATCTGGGTACCGCGCTTGAACAGGCAATCCGGTATCCCTCGGAAGCCTCTGTTTTTGGTGCTGTTCAGGCCGATGGCAGCATCCAGCCCATTGTTGTGGATTGGGCCTGTGAACCGGATGTGAACAGCCGGGCAGAATCGACCCTGTCGGGCACCGTCGCCGCCCTGCCCGGTGACGCCGGTTCGGGTACACCAGCTGATCCGGAGCCGGTGGCGGCCCGGGCAGCTGTGACCTGGTGGTGGGCGCTGGTTCCGATGTGGCTGGCGGCGGCGGGCCTTGCGGCAACCCTGGCATGGCTGTTGATCGCGCCCTGTGGCCTGGGCCTGGGTCCCTGGGCCAATGCCTGCCCGAAACAAGACATCGCGCATGCCGATGCCCTGTTG
>JACOMT010000088.1:0-8189 GCA_014623385.1 Paracoccaceae bacterium | reverse complement strand
TGCGCCGCCGCGCTGTGCTGGAACAGCAACAGGCCGACCTGTCGCGCCGTCTGGCAGAGGCGGACCGCGCCTGCCTGCCCTTGCCACCGCCAGATCCGGAAATGGAGCGCCGCCTGGAAGAGGCCGAAGCACAGCGCGGCGATCTTGAGATAACCCTGACATGGAACAATCGTTCCGACCTTGATCTTGAAGTGACCTGCCCGGATGGGGAGGGTAATATCTACTATGGCAATAAAGAGGCGTGCCGTGGCAAACTGGATGTGGACCGCAATGTCGGTACGGTTTTAACAAACCACCCGGTTGAACATGTTGTGTTTCAGAATCCTGTACCGGGGACATATACGGTCCGGGTGCGCCTCTATAAGCATCGTTCGTCGTCCGACCAGCATGATTTCGTCCTACGTATCAAATCGGCTTCGTACAACGAAACCTTTTCAGGCAGCGTCGCGCCCTGGCGGCGCATTTGGACGCACACCATGACCATCCCCGCGAGAGGCCCATGATGACCCGACCAAACCGTGTTTGCCCGACCTTGCGCCGCCTTCCGGAATGGCAGGATGAAGTCTCGATTATCCCCTATTCAGGGGTGCAACTGCTGGATTTCGGGTTCGACATGGCCCATTGCCGGACGACCTTTGCCTTTGCAGAGGTGCTGAAGCCTAGCGACAGCACCACGACCCGGGGGGACCTGATACCCCTGACCGGGGACGATTCGGTGGATGAGACGCGCCTGGCGGGCGTGCCGGTGACCCATCAGCGGCGGTACGACATCAACCTGAAAACGGCCCTTCCCCCATTTCTGGGCAAATGGATGCCCGTCCCCGTCTTGCGGATCAAGCGGACGCGCGGCCCGGGGGGACAGGAGCTCTACGATCCCGGCCCTACGACCTGGGCGCGTCTGCGCGTCTGCGAACTGGACCAGCCGGACGCGGAAACGGGCCATACCCACCGGGTGCAATTGGCGCTTGATACCGCACTGGTCCCACGATCAAAAAATCCGGTAGAAAACCCGAACGGTATCGAACTCGCCCCCGGTATTGACGATGCGGTGGTGGGCAGCGAGTTCCGCTTTGTCCACGACCCGGCCAGGATGGATTGGTTCCTGAGCTCCCGAACCGGCATCGACGGCACAGACCCGCAGGCCTGGGTTGGGGAGTGGATCAAAACGGTTTTTGACGACTATCTGGCGGCCCACCGTCGCCACCAGATGCTGGATGAGGATAACAACTTTGAACACTGGGCGCGCTATCTGGCGTTTCTGCAGGCCATGGGGGCGCTGATCCAGGTCCCGTTGCTGAAGCTCATGAATGGGACCGGTAGGGATGGCGCGGTACCATCTGTCGAGGTCGATCTGGTGATCGACGTGGGCAACAGCCGGACCTGTGGGTTGCTGGTTGAAAAACTGCCCAACGAGCGCGGCGTTGATCTGGCCAAATCGTTCTCGCTGGCCCTGCGCGATCTTTCGCGCCCTGAGTTCAGTTATTCAGGGCTTTTGGACAGCAGGGTCGAATTTGCGGCTGTCAGTTTTGGCGAGGACAGCCTGGCCCGGCGTTCGGGGCGAACCAACAGCTTTGTCTGGCCCTCCATCGCGCGGATCGGGCCCGAGGCGCAGCGGCTGGTACAACAGGACCGGGGAACAGAAAGCATGTCGGGCCTGTCCTCGCCCAAGCGCTATCTTTGGGCGCTGGATTCGCAGCGGCAGGATTGGCGCTTTCACGGCCAGGAAGATCCCCAAAGGCTGCCCCGCAATGTACGCGCAGTACTTGGGTTGGTGAATGAACAGGGCGACGTTCTCGCCCAGCTGGAAACAGACGCAAAAGAGCGGCGTCGGTCGCGTAAAAACCTTAATTTAGCGCGCGCGCAACGCCCCCGCTTTTCCCGGTCATCCCTTTTTGGGTTTCTGCTGGCCGAAATTATCTGCCACGCGACCGTCCAGATCAATGATCCGGGTGCCCGCGCGGGGCGCAGCGAACGCGACCTGCCGCGTCGCCTCCGTCGGATCATCCTGACATTGCCATCTGCCACTCCGATCCAGGAACAGGCCATCATCCGTTCGCGTGCAGAGGGTGCGGTCAACATGATCTGGCAGCGCGTCCAGGCCACGGGCCAGGTCGCCGATAGCGCAACGCCCCCGCAGGTGATCGTGCAATTCGATGAAGCTTCCTGTACGCAAATGGTGTGGCTTTATAACGAGGTGAGCAAGCGCTTTTTGGGGCGCGCCCAACGCTATCTCGAGGTCGCGGGCCGCCCCCGTGGTCGCAAGGGGCCAGGCAGCACGCAGGAGCCCAGCCTGCGTGTCTGTTCCATCGATATCGGTGGCGGCACGACGGATATGGTCGTGACATCGTATTTTTGTGACGCTAACCGCCGAATTGTGCCATTCCAGAACGTTCGCGAGGGCTTTCGCATCGCAGGCGACGACGTCTTGGCGCGCGTGATCAAACGGGTCCTGTTGCCACAACTTGCAAAAATCGCCCAAGGCCAGGGTGCCGCGGGTGCCCAGATGGAACTCGATGACCTGTTCGGGGGCGATTACGGCGACCAGGACCAACGGCGCATTCGGATGCGCCAACAGGCGGCTTTGCAGCTGCTGACGCCTCTGGCCATTGCCCTGCTGGACCAGGCGGACCGGGATACAATTCGCATCGAATGCGGGGCTGTTCTTGGCATCGGCGACGTTGCGCCCTTGGCATCAGCGAATCCCTTAGCGCGCCTGCTGGGTTTTATCGAAGAGCCGCTGCGGCGCTGCGGTGCCATTGAATTTCGGTTGGCGGATTGCGTTATCGATATCCGCCGCGAAGCAATCAATAAGGTCGTCCGGGAGGTCCTGTCCAGGGCCCTGGACAATATGGTTGAGCTCATCGACCACCTGGGCTGCGACGTTGTCCTGTTGTCGGGTCGGCCATCGCGCCTGCCGGTGGTCCGCGACATGATTGAAAGCACATGTGTCGTGCGTCCGGACCAATTGATTGCCATGCATGACTATCAGATCGGTGATTGGTACCCGTTCCGCGAACGCGGGACCCAGCGGATCGGTGACCCCAAGACGACCGTTGCTGTGGGGGCGATGCTGATTGGCCAGGCTGAAAACCGGCTCGAGGGATTTTCCGTCGAGACCCGTAATTTCGTAATGAAATCAACCGTCGCCTACATAGGTATTATGGAACCAAACGGGCAGATCCCGGCCAAGGGCATCCTGTTTGATGTGGAACCCGGCCGTGATAAAGAACAAGAGATAAAGCTTTACCGCCCCGAGATGATCGGTTCCCGCCAATTGCCGCTGGACCGCTGGACGACGACGCCGCTCTACCGCCTGGACTTCCCGGATCCCGAGGCACTGGCCGGGCGGACCCCCCTGCAAGTCACCCTCGCGCGCGAGGGGTTCTATGGTAACCTCAACGTGAAAGAGGACGGCGATAAAGAGGTGCTGCGCAATGAAAATCAAAAAGAGGCGATTGGACTGGTCGAGGCCCTCGATGTCGAAGGTCACCCGCTGCAACGGCACGAGTTGCCGACCCTGCGCATGCAAACCCTGGGGGGGCAGGGCCAGTATTGGCTGGATACCGGAAACTTTTCACAGGCATAATACAGATGACCACGCCCTCCCCAGACACGACAGAATTACAGCGCGCCTGTGCTGCGGTTTCGCAATCCGTCCATAGTGTGCTTGATTGGGTGCGCGATGCCGAAAATGCCGAACGGCTCGAGAACGCGCCGCCAAACCTGGACCGGGACCTGCGTCGCGTCGCCCGCCGGGTTCAGCGGCTCGAACGGGCCACAAAACACAACGCGGCGATTTCCGTCTATGGCCCTAGCCAGGCGGGCAAAAGTTTCCTCGTCAGCCAGCTGGGCCGTCCCCAAAATGGGGTCTTGCGCGCGGCCTATACGGGTACAGGCAATGACTTCAACTACCTCAAACAAATTAATCCAGAAGGTGAAGGCGAAAGCACAGGCCTGGTGACACGCTTTACCATGCAGCGCCCCACAACGCCCCAGGGCTTTCCCATTCCGATGCACTTGCTAACCGAAGCGGACGTGATCATGATCCTGATCAACAGCTTCTACGAGGACGGAGATGTCTCTGAATCGCCGCCGAATAGCGATGGCACCCTGGCCGAGCACATCGCAGGTGCGCGGGCGCGGATGGGCGGACCGGTCCCCGGTCTTCAGGAAGAAGATCTGTGGGACATTGCCGATTACGTGCGCCGCCGTTTTGGCCAATTCAGCTATAGCAGAGATCTGGAAGGTTTTTGGGAGCCAGCGGGGGACATCGCCCCCTGTCTGGACCTGGGCGCACGGGGCGCGTTCCTGTCGATCCTCTGGGGTCGCTACCCGGAATTTACCGATCTCTACCTGGCGCTTGCCGCTGCCCTGGCGCTGTTGAACCATGACCGCACGATCTATGCTGAACGGGATGCGCTGCTGCCAAAGGAGGACTCGATTATCGATGTGGCGATGCTGCATCAGCTGTGCGCCCTGGACGATGCGGGCAAGATCAGGGTCGCCACCGCCAGGGGGCGGCCCGTGGATATACCCAAACCTGTTCTCAGCGCACTGACAGCCGAGCTGGTCTTTCCAATCCAGGACCTCCCGCATGCGTTTTTGTCCCACACGGACCTGCTGGATTTCCCTGGTGCCCGGAACCGGTTCAAAGAACCGCTAAGCGTCAAGTTTACCGAAGAGGTGAGCCCCCTGGGAGAGCTCTTTTTGCGCGGCAAAGTGGCATATCTCTTTGACAAATATATCGAGGATCAGGACATAACCGCAATGCTGCTGTGTATCCCCGGCTCGAACATGGAAACGACAATGCTGCCTGGGCTGATTGACCAGTGGATTGCCGAAACCATGGGCAGTGACCCCGGGGCACGCGCCCGGCGGGATAATCTGTTGATGTTCATTCTGACCAAGTTTGACCAGCAACTGACCGATTCAGGTGCCAGCGGCGATGCGGATAGCAGCCGCTTTGAGCGGCGGCTCAAGTATTCCCTGCTGGAACGTTTTGGACGCGGCAGAGATAAATGGGTCACCGATTGGGGTCCCGGCCAGCCATTTAAAAATTGCTATCTGGCACGAAACCCGGCCTATCCGGCCCACGGGTACTACAACTACACCGAGGACGGCCTGGAAACACTGCGGCCCGAAATGGCGGGGCGGGTGGCGGAACTGCGGGCCGGGTTCACGGGTGCCGAGGCGGTGCAACGGCACGTTGCTGACCCCGACGGCACCTGGGACAGCGCGCTTACCGCAAATGATGGCGGGATCAGCCACATCGTGGACGGCATCAATCGGATTTGCCAACCGGACACCAAACCGCGTCAGATCCACCATCAGCTGGCGGATCAGGTCAAGCGGCTGCTGACATTGGTGGAGCGCTATTATGTCAGCACCGACATGGAGGCGCGGCGCAGCGAAAAGCAAAAGGAAATCGACGCGCTGATCGAGAATCTGGAGGATGTGCTTGAGTCAGACCACTTTGGCGCGTTGATTCACGCATTATGCGTGTCGCAGGATCAGCTCCGCGAGCAAATCGCGTCGCTGGCCCCTGATGTGCGCGTCGCTGCGGGTGCCGCCTCGCCCGGGGCCGGTGACACCGCGGACCGTCCGCGCCGGGGCCGGTGGAAAGCGCGCCGCGCGCAACCGGCCAAGGACGCGCCAGCGTCTCTGGCCAAAAAAAACCCGACCCGACGCATGCCTGCTGAGGTCATTATCGCCCGCAAGGCGCTGGGCATCTGGATGGAAACGCTGGACATAGCGCGGGACCGGGTGGGGCCGGATTTGGGGATCGAGCCGGAACACGCACGGGTACTGATCGGTGAGCTGCGCACCGCTTCTTCACGGGTCCGCCTGCAACAGCTTCTGGCCGCGCGGATCCGGGACATGGAATTCGTGACCACTACCGAACAACAGGCACCAGAGGCCGCCCTGATCTGCGCGCAAGAGATCAATCGGTTCATCCACGATCTGGGGACCGGGATGCTACCTCTGGACGAACGCCCAACCTATGAAACCGATGGCGGTGCGCGGGTGACCGTGTTTGCCCCCCGAATACAGGTCGATGATGTTGTCAGCCTGCCGGATACGGCCGTAGACTATGCAGCACGGTACTGGTGGGACTGGGTGAATGCCCTGTATGACATGGCCATGCGTAACGTGATGCAAGACGCCGATGGCACGGTGAACACCGAACAAAATCAAAGGCTGGGGGGGTATCTGCAACAGGCGCGTGAGGCTGTGGCGTGACATTGGTTCTGACCCCTGCCGACAAGCCCGGGCATGCCCGGTTGGCACCGCGCCCCGGCACCGCTGGCTTTACCGAACCCTGCTATATCACGGTCGAAGACACCTATAGCGGGCGCTTCCTTGTGGGGCCGGACCATTGGCATCCCGAACCGCACTGGTGGGGACCCTATTCTGTACAAGCCGACGGCGCGCTCCTGTTGGGGGCCGAAATTGTCAACGAGGTAGAAGAATACGCCACCATCCGCATCAGTCTTGGGTCCCGGACGGCAACGCTGCAATGGCCCGATACCATTTTGCCGTCACTCGACGGCGTGGCCGAGGCACAGGTGCACGCCCGGGACCCGTCTGTTCGGCAGGCAGAGCCTGACCCGGAACCCGCGCCCAAGGCCGATGAATACCGTGTATTTGCAGGCGATACAGTTGTCGGTGATGACCCTGACCCGGAACCCGCACCCCAGGCCGATGAATACCCCCCATCCCACAGCCGCCCCAACGGCAAGCGGCCGAACGAAGATGCAAGCATCGTCAGGATGCCCAGCGGCGCGTCATTGCTGGCTTCACGCCCCAAAGGCAAGCGGCCGAACGCAGATGCAAGCATCCCCTGGTTCAAATGGTTCTTGCTGATTCTCGTGATGGCGGCGGCTATCCTCGTCTCGATGTGGTATTTTTTGTATCGCGAGGTCGAACCAAGGCCGCCCATAGTCGTGGACAGCTGTGGTTTTGAGGAACTGACAGCACAGAACACCATGCCCGACCTCAGGGCCGCCCTGAACAGATGCGGGGTTAAAGCGGATCCCAATAGCGCGTTCCAGGCACTGGAAGACCGCGAGCGCGCGGGCGAGGCAGAGGCGCTGCTGACCTTTGGCCATCTCTACAATCCCGACTACACGGACCCGCTGTTTGAGGATGCCCTTGGCATGGTGTTACAGGATGACGTTTTGGATGCCTTGCGCTATAGCCCGCAATAAGAGAGTTCTGATATGACATTTTCCCGCCTTGTTCCTGTTCTTGCCCTGGCCTGTGCAGTGCTGTTCCCTGCACCACAGGGGCTGGCCCAGGACAGACCGCTTTTGGTCCCGGGCAAACAGACGGTTTTTCAACGGGTGCTGACGCGGGACACAATCGATGCGATGTCGGCCCCCGGCGGTGCTGTGGCCGAACGCCTGCCGCCCTTCACACCCCTTTATGTCTACGCCCGATCCGACGACTGGACACAGGTCGGTCGCGGGCCTGTTGGTGCCGAATTCTATGTGGAAACCGCGCAAACTGTTGCGTGGCACCAGAATATCGTCGCCGCGTTCACCCTACCGTTCGGGCGCAACCGCCAATTGGTGATGGACAGCCAGGAGGCGCTCGTCGATCTATTGAATCACGAAGCTGTCCGTTCTGAACAGCAACGCCGCCTCGATGCCGCGGATGCGGGCCGGGTGACCCCGGACATGGGGGTCAGTTCCGTCGAACCACGACAGCACGTGGACATCCAACAACAGTTTTATGTCATGCCGATACTGGGCTTTGTGGAAGATCTGCACCCTCTCAGCCTGGCAGAGAACCTGCTGCTGAATGTGGCCTCTCTACCCGAAGAGGGCGGAACCCCCGAAGACAGCTCTACCGTGTTTGAGGCAGGGGTTGTGTTTGTTATCGACACAACCCAATCGATGCAACCATATATCGACCGCACGCGTGACATTGTCCGTCGTGTGATCACCGAGGTCGAGGCAAGCGATATCGGCAAGCGGATCCATTTTGGTATAATCGCCTTTCGCGATGATACCCGCCCGAACCCGGCGCTTGAATACCGGACCAGGGTCATTCTGCCGCTGGAACGGCGCGCAACCAACGCCCCGGTGGTCGCCGCGCTCGACAAGTTGCGGGCGGCACGGGTGTCATCCCCCGGCTTTAACGAGGACAGCTTTGCCGGCCTGCGCGCCGCCATCGAGCGCGTCTGT
>JACOMT010000087.1 GCA_014623385.1 Paracoccaceae bacterium | reverse complement strand
GTGTCGGCACTGGAATGGCTGCGGGGGCGGGCGGCACTTTGCAGTGCTTCGGCCCGTGATCCTCGATCTGACGGCAAACCCCGGCCAGAAGATTATCAAAGGTTGCGAAAACGGCAATGGGTCGCCTCATCGGGCACAGGCACATATCCATCAGGGCGTCAATCCTGGTCAGAATGTCGTCTGCACCGATCCGCGTTCGACACGAATCGCGCAAAAACAGGTCCATCAAACTACCCCTGAACGCTTTCCAAAAGCATACCGGGTTGATGGTTTGTCCGCAACACTTCAAATTATGCAGAGGTCTTGATATGGTCCGCAATGCGATATTCAACCAGGAACCCGAATATCGGGTGCGTGATCGCGGGGGTTTGCCTGCAGGACGACTAAAATGATGGAGCACAGACATGTTCAAAGGCTCGATGCCAGCTTTGGTCACCCCGTTTCGCAACGGTGAACTGGATTTTGACGCACTCAAACACCTGGTGGAATGGCACATAAGCGAGGGTTCGCATGGGCTCGTACCTGTGGGCACGACCGGCGAGAGCCCCACGCTGTCCCACGAAGAACATGAGGCGGTCGTGGATGCGGTGGTGCGCGTCGCCGCAGGGCGGGTGCCGGTAATCGCCGGGGCCGGGTCCAACAACACCGTCGAAGCAATCCGTTTCATGCGGCATGCCGAACGGGTCGGTGCGCAGGCCGGGCTGGTTGTTACGCCGTATTATAACAGGCCGACGCAGGCCGGGTTGATCGCGCATTACACGGCTCTGCACGATTGCTGTGACCTGCCGATCATCATCTACAATATTCCAGGCCGGTCGGTCATCGACATGTCGGTAGCCACCATGGCCGAACTGTCAAAGCTGCGCCGGATCATCGGGGTCAAGGATGCGACCGGCGATGTGGTGCGTGTGAGCAAACAGCGCGCCGCATCGGGCGCGGATTTCATCCAGCTTTCTGGCGAGGATGCCTCGGCCCTGGGGTTCAATGCGCATGGGGGTGTGGGCTGTATTTCGGTAACGGCCAATGTGGCACCACGGCTGTGTGCGCAGTTTCAGGAGGCCACATTGGCTGGCGATTACTTCAAGGCGTTGGAATTGCAGGACAGGCTGATGCCGTTGCACCAGGCGATTTTTATCGAACCGGGCCTGGTTGGCGCGAAATACGGGCTGTCAAAGCTGGGCTATTGCAGTGCCGAGGTCCGCTCACCGCTGGTCGGTCTGGAGCACAGCACCATGGCCGCAATTGACGCGGCAATGGCGCATGTCGGCCTACTGTAGGATACGATCTGTTACATCAAGCCGTGTTACATCAAGCCGTCTGCGGTGCTACGCCCCGCTCCCGGTCGTTCCTTTGGAACAAACCGGGACCGGGCGCGCAGTTCGACGGGGCTGGCCCGAAATCAGCGTTTACCGTAGTAGAGACCAACGACGTGTTCCGCCTCCGCAAAGAAGAGCCAGCGGGTGATCATCACGCCGGTCAGATGGCTAAGGATGGCCAATGCGCCAAAGGCATGGGGAAACGGCATGAAGAGTGCTAAGACCGGGATCACAATCATCAGGACAAAGCCAATGCCGCGCAGTTTGCAGGCGTGTTTGCGACCCACAACGTGCACCATTTCCTTGAGCAGGTAGTTGGTGCCCGTATGGGGTGGTTCAAATGCACGGACGGCACCGCGGCCAACCAGACCCGTTGCCGTCGCAAGATCCGTGCCTGCGCTGCCAAAGGCCTTGTCCCCCATCGTCCAGTGGCCCAGCTGCACCAGACCGGCGATTATCAATAGCCAGACTGCCATGGAGACCTGGCCGGCCAGGGTGGCACCACCGGCCAGCGACAGGCTGAGGAACAGCACGGGAGTCAGCGGTTGGTGCCAGCGCGGGACGGTTTTGAGCTGGGTATAGATCATCGATGTGGTGAACACGGCAGCGAGGCTGAGCACCGCGCCGAGCACACCCGGAATCGCCCAGTGGGTCCCGAAGAAAACAGACCCGGCACCATAGAGTGCCATTGTGATCAGGGCGAGCACCGCGCACCAGCCTTCGCGGCTGAGCCAGCTGGTTTTCCATTGCGTGAACGCCCGCCACGCCCGTTCCGGGTGGCCAAGGTGAAAGGTGGAGGCCAGAAGCCCGCCAACCGTCAGCAGATAGGCGATAGCGAAGAATACGAAGGCGACCCGGCCGGTGACAGCGGGTTGGCCGAGACCCAGCCAGAACAATAGGCCAAAGCCTATGCCGGACAGCGAGGTGAAGATGATAACGGAAGAGGCCGGATGCATGTCAGAGGCGTTCCAATGTTTTGTCGAGCCAGCCGAGGAATCCCTGCGGCTCTTCCGCTATAGGGTCGAGCAACGGTGCGAGAATGTCGGTTTCCCACTGATCCTTCGGACGCGGAGGCAGGTATTTGTTGACCGGTGCGGTGCCTTGTTCCGGCATCAGGTCCATGCCACCGCGTTCTGCTGTCAGTTTGGAAACCTGGCTCTCTGGATCAGCGAAATCGCCAAAATGCCGCGCGCCCGCGGGGCAGGTGCGCACGCAGACCGGCTCTCGGTCTTCTTCAGGCAGGTTTTCGTTATAAATCCGGTCAATGCAGAGCGTACATTTTTTCATCACGCCTTCGGCAGCATCCATTTCACGCGCGCCATAGGGGCAGGCCCAGGCGCAGAGGCCGCAGCCGATGCAGGCGCTTTCGTTGACGAGGACGATACCGTCCTCTTGCCGCTTGTAACTGGCACCTGTGGGGCAGACGGTGACGCAAGGTGCGTTGTCGCAATGAAGGCAGGATTTGGGAAAATGGATGAGCTGTGCCGGGCCGGTGTCGGGCTGTATCTCATAGCTGTGGACGCGGTTCAGGAACGTTCCCGTTGGGTTGGCACCATAGGGATCCTGGTCCGACAACGGTGCGCCGTAGTGTTCGGTGTTCCAGCCTTTGCAGGAAATCACGCATGCGTGACAGCCAACGCAGGTGTCGAGGTCGATGACAAGGCCAAGCCTGCGCTCGGTCGAGATGGGAAGATCTGTCATTGCACATTCCTTGTTGGCACCGGTCCGTTTGGAATTGGTGGCACCTTGGTCCAGTATGTGCCGGATTGCGCCTGTCCGGTGTGAACCCATTTCAGGACCGGGATCTGGAATCGATCAAAGCCAAGGGAGGCAGCGCGCCTGACAACCAAGCCTTTAACCCTTACGGGGGTCAAACGGTGCCCGAGGTCGTGCGCATAGCACCCGGTGTAAAGCACTGGCACTGAGCTGGCACCGGTTTTCTGAAACGATGATGCGGTGTCTGGGCACGACAGGTATTTGTTAGTGTCTGTCCAAATCGAAAAGCCCGGGCAAAAACTGGCCGGGGTGTCGTACGGCACTGAATGATGCGCGCAGAGGTGTTCGCCGCAGGCCCGCCAACGATAGGGTATCAAATACGATATTTGCGCGTGCAAACCGGCCAGCCAATCCCTGGACAGGTGGTAACCGGTATCCGGGGAGCGTGTGTGCAAGCCGTCACAATAGGGGGTTGTTTTTTCAACATACATTTTCGCGGTGATACCGGTGATACCAATGTCTGCATCCGCAAAGCGTGACAGATGCGGGGCCATCTTGCCATCCGATTGAACACCAGGCGAATCGGGGTGGTGGAATGTACGCGGATATTTTTGCCTCATTCGCCAGGCCCCCACGCAAGTTTCTTGGGTGCATCGGGTACGGGCGACTGAAGGGGGCCGAAGGCGGGTTTTGCTTCAGTCAGGCGATCAGCTTTTTCAATGTTGACCCTGAGATCAAACCAAGCCGCTTGGCCGGTGATCGGGTCGGAATTGGTCCAGCGCAGGCCATCGCCTTTGGGGGGCAGTAATTCGTGGATCAGGTGGTTGAGCAAGAAGCCTCTGGTAGCCTCGGGTGCGTTTTCGTCGAGCGCCCAGGCACCTTTGCGTTTACCGATGGCGTTCCAGGTCCAGACGGTGTTGCCGTTGAGTGCGGCCATTTCCATCACGGGGACGGTGATTTCCCCATGGGAAGAGGTGACACGGGCCCAGTCGCCGTCTTGTAGTCCATGCTCCCGCATCACTTTGGTTGGGACGTAGAGCGGGTTGCACCCGTGTATCTGCCGCAGCCAGGCGTTTTGTGTGCCCCAGCTGTGATACATGGCCATCGGGCGCTGGGTGAGAGCAGTGATGGGGAAGTCGTCGTTCCCCGTCTGGTTGGTTTTGTCACATATAGGTAGAGGTGTAAGTTGCTCCCGGAATCGGGATTTCAGATGCTCGGGCGGCTGGCGGGGCCCATGCCCTTCGGCGGCGAGCTGAAAGCGACGAAGCGGCTCGCAGTAGAGTTGAAACAGGTAGGGTTGCGGGCTGTCGTAGAGGCCCAGATTCACGGCCCAATCCTGGTAAGCGGTGTTCCAGGGTTTGTAATAGGTGGCGTCCTCCGGGATATGCGCCATGAAGAAACCGCCGTTTTCAATATAGCGGTCGAGTTGTTCGGGATTCGGTGAACCGCGCCCCGCGGCCGTGTCGCGTGACGCCCCCTCCCCCGAATCTTCATCGGCCAGACGCCAACCGGCGAGCGGGCCGATGCCCGGTTTGCGCTGGTGGTTGATGATGTAGTCGGCGTAATCGGCATATTTTGCGCTGCCGTCCTGGTTGGTGAAGCCAGGGAGCTTCATTTTATTGGCGAGGTGCACGAGCGTTGTTTGAAAGCCACGCACATCGCGGTCTGGCTCTACAACTGGCCAACGGATGGCATCGGCGGCGGCGGCGGCCTCACAAATCGGGCGGTCGAGCAGTGATATACAGTCGTGGCGTTCGAGATAGGTTGTGTCCGGCAGGATTAGGTCGGCATAGGCCACCATCTCGGACGAATACGCATCCGAATAGATGATATGTGGGATGATGTAATTTCCGTCGCCATCCTTGTCCGTTAGCATATCCATGACGCCGCGGGTGTTCATGGTCGAGTTCCACGACATATTGGCCATGTACATGAACAGCGTGTCGATCTTGTAGGGGTCGCCCGCATGGGCGTTCGAGATGACCATATGCATGAGACCATGGACACTCATCGGGTTTTCCCAGGTAAAGGCCTTGTCGATGCGTGTTGGGGTGCCGTCGTCTTTCAGAGCAAGGTCTTCGGGGCCGCGGACAAACCCCAGATGAGGGCCGTCCAGCGGAAAGCCGGGTTGGACGTTATGGTGGGGCTTTGGATGTGCTTCTACCGGTTTTGGGTAAGGCGGCTTGAAACGGAATCCACCCGGTGTCTCGACCGTACCCAAAAGTATCTGCAAAATGTGTAGGGCGCGGCAGGTTTGGAAGCCGTTGGCGTGGGCTGAAATACCGCGCATGGCGTGGAAGCTGACGGGGCGGCCCGTCATCGTGTTGTGCGTTTCGCCGCGGAAATCGGTCCACTTGACTGGTAATTCAAAGGCTTCGTCAAAGGCAACGCGTGCAAGTTCCGCCGCAATCGCCCGGATCTTTTGGGCCGAGATACCGCAGTGTTCGGCCACCGCCTCGGGCGCATAATCGGGCACTAGGTAGGTTTCGGCCATTTTGTGCATCACGGTACGATAGGTTTGTCCGTTTTGTACAAAGGTCCCGTTCAGATCGGGACGGACACCGGGTTTGTCGAACGGCGTCAGCCGACCTGTGGTGCGGTCAATCACAATGACTTTGCCATCAACATCCTTTAGCAACAAGCCATCATCCGCTGCACCCGGATTGTCGATGATCAATGCCGGTGCATTTGTGTAGCGCGCCAGGTAGCTGAGGTCGATCTTACCCGCCTGCAACAGCACCTGGATCAGTGACAAGATAAACAGCCCATCGGTGCCAGGTGTGATCCCAACCCATTCATCCGCAATCGCGTTATAGCCGGTACGGATGGGGTTCACCCCGATCACTTTGGCTCCGCGCGCCTTGATTCGGCCGAGCCCCATTTTGATCGGGTTTGAATCATGATCTTCGGCCACACCGAAGAGCATGAAAAGCCTGGTATGGTCCCAATCGGGTTGCCCGA
The DNA here is from genome assembly GCA_014623385.1 of Paracoccaceae bacterium. Lineage (GTDB taxonomy): Bacteria > Pseudomonadota > Alphaproteobacteria > Rhodobacterales > Rhodobacteraceae > JACOMT01. Next base: position 1,342 of record JACOMT010000087.1, on the reverse strand, counting down.
ATTCCCAGAACGACCCGCCCATCGTGTAGATGCCCGCCGCCGCCATGTTGACAGAACAAAACCCGCCATGCGCGGCGTAGTTCGGCGTGCCAAAGTTCTGTGCCCAAAAACTGGTGAAACTTTGCGACTGATCGCGCCCGGTGAAAAAGGCCAGCTTTTCCGGCGCGGTTTTGCGGAGGGGCGTCAGCCAGCTGACGGCAAGCTCCAGTGCCGCGTCCCACGATATTTCCTGAAATTCGCCTGACCCGCGCGGGCCGACGCGCTTCAATGGTGCGCGCAGGCGGGACGGGGCGTTGTGCTGCATGATCCCCGCTGAGCCTTTGGCGCATAACACGCCCTGGTTTACCGGATGATCCCGATTGCCTTCGATATAGACGGCCTTGCCATTCTTCATGTGTACGTTGATCCCGCAGCGGCAGGCACACATGTAACAGGTCGTTTTCCGCACCTCGCTGGACACTTTGGGAGAGAGGTCTAACCTCGGCTGGCTGGGCACAACAGTTTCCTCAAACCACATGCATCTTCGGCAGCCACGGCGATTTTTCCCCTTCGATTTTTCAGTGCCCGTGGACGGACCAAATACCCGACTGTCGCGAATATACAGATTGCTATCAATAACCAAATAACAATAATTGATGCATATCCTGTTACGAATGCCGGTGCGAGTCGGCATAATGCAATTCCTACCAACAAGGATTTTATGATAGCGTAAATTTTATGCGCATCATTCTTCCTGGTTAGGTTTGTAGGGTATTTACTGTAAAGACCTCTGCATGATTGGAGGATTGGGGACAAACAGTCAACCCGGTATGCTCTTGAAAGGCGTTCAGAGGTGGTTTGAGGGACCTGTTTTTTGCGCAAAGCGGCGAATCGGATCGGTGCAGCCGACGTTCTGACCAGGACTGACGCACCAGTGGACTGGCGGTCGTGTTCACTAATGCGCAAGCGCGGGTTGGGGCGTTCCGGGATCGGGCGGCCTCAGGGTTATGATTCGCTGGTCCGCTTCAAGTGTCTGCTGATCGGGCAGTGGCACCCCGAAGCTGGCGCGCGCGCCCTCAACTGTGGTTGGATTTCATGCTGTGTTGCCGCCCCAGCCTCTTTGCACCTGTGCCCGATGAGACAACCCATTGCCCAAGCGGCGATCATCGACGCCCCACTGGTGCAAAGTGCCATCCGCGATTTTTGCAGTAATTTTTGCAGCGGGTTGACACGGGATTGACAGCAAGATTGACAGCAAGATTGACATAATGTTGCACGTCATGGTGCACGTCCAGGATTTTCGCCAGGATTTTTTCAAATCATCCCCTTTTACCCCCTTGACCAAACCACCCATGTCCCCATA
>JACOMT010000086.1:2878-10229 GCA_014623385.1 Paracoccaceae bacterium | reverse complement strand
TGTCGTATGCGCCATCGGCATGACGGTGACGGTGACGGTGGCGGTGGCTGGTGGCGAGCTCCTGCCCCGGCGGGAGCTGCCGGAAGGCTGGGCAACATCGGCGCGGCACCGACGTTGCCGGACGTTCCCTCGACCGCGCGGGGTGCCAATGGTTGCTCGTCCATACCGGGGTGGAGCCTGCGCCAAAGGCGTTTCCTGCTTCCACTCGCCCTCACCTTTCGCCCTGATCCCGGTCGCAGCGCGGACCCGTTCCGCCACTGTAGGGGATGGAGACGTTCAATCACGCACGTACGGGAAATCCGGCACTTTCCAGTCAGGACCAGCCAACCGCAACAAGCTCTTAACGAACCCTGTTGAAAACATCCTCCGCACGAGGCAGACCTGAGAATAGCGGCGGCGCTGAATGCGGCCTGGCAACCTCGCTTGCCGCTCGGCGGCGGATGCCGGATCATATCGCAATCAAACCAAATCGATAGCGAACCGCGTCGCGGGGGGCGGTGCTATACGACGGCCAGTTTGTAGTTTTGGACGTCGTTTCGTGCGTCGTGGGGGCCGATTGTTCATATACTCCGCCTGTCACGCTGGATTCGCTCGGTGAACCCCCTCACAGTATTTGTGAAAAAAGCCAAGTGCGCGGTCCTAAGGTGCCGGGCCGTTCAGCAGATATTTGCCCCCGCCGGGGCCGTGCGGGCGGTGCCAGGGGGTACTGGCACAGTCCGGGGCCGGGGTTGCGCGATGGGCATTGACGGGACGGTGTTCGCGGTCAGGCACGGCGGCGGCGGCCCCCGGTGCGGCCACGTCGGACGCCCTCTGTCGCCCCGGCGGGTGCGGGCGGTTTGTTGAACCTTATCCATGCGCTGCCATGTGGGTCGTTGTCGGTCAGGAGGTTGGCGGCGCGGATCGCCTCCATTTCCTTGCCCGGTTTCGGCCGGGTCGCGCCCATGCCGAACAGCGCGACAAAGGTTTCATCATCCATGCCTTCGGGCAGGATCACACCGGCGGCGGCTACTTGAGCCTTTTTCTCGGTAATCCTGGTCCGAGTCACGGGCAGGGCAACCGGGTTCATGATGGCGGATGTCATGCCGGCCCCCATGACCATTGGTAAAAAAGCATTATTGATGCCGTGGCGATTGGGCAGGCCAAAGGAGATGTTCGATGCACCGCAGGTGGTGTTGACACCCAGCTCCTCGCGCAATTTTCGGACCAGGGCAAATACCTGCAACCCGGCGGTTGCCATCGCACCCACGGGCATCACCAGCGGGTCCACCACGATATCACGGGCGGGGATACCAAAATCCGCCGCCCGTTCAACGATCTTTCGCGCAACCGCGAACCGGACTTCTGGGTTTTCGGAAATGCCGGTGTCATCGTTCGAGATAGCCACCACCGGGACATTGTATTTTTTCACCAGCGGCAGGATTCGGTCCAGCCGGTCCTCCTCTCCGGTGACAGAGTTCAATAACGGGCGCCCCTGGCACACCTCTAGCCCCGCCTCCAATGCGCCGGGGACCGAGGAATCGATGCATAGCGGCACATCAACCAGCCCCTGCACTAATTCGATCATCCGGCGCATCAGGGGCGGTTCGGTTTCGTTCGGGTTCGGGTTCGCGTTGTAAACAACCCCGGCATTGACATCCAAAACCGTGGCACCCGCCGCGACCTGGGCCACCGCATCCTGTTCCACGGTCGAAAAATCACCCGCCTCTAATTCGGCGGCCAGTTTTTTGCGACCGGTCGGGTTGATCCGTTCGCCAATCACGCAAAACGGCTGATCAAACCCGATGATAGCGGTTTTTGAGTTCGATTCTATAATGGTGCGAGTCATTCAAGGGGCTCCGGGGGCTAGGGGGTGGCAGCTGTGCCAAGGTCGGGTCGTTGACGGCTTTGATTTGGGCAGTGATTTGGGCAGTGGTCCCGTGCGGGCGCGGGGTTGCGTTATCCCTGTCCCTATTCACGTCCATCGGAGATCTTGCAACAGGTTTGAATTCCGGCGGGCTGTGGGGGCGGTCGTGGCGATTCATCGGTACGGCGTCAATGCACGCCCGCATCTTGCGGCATTTGTGCTGTTCCCGGTCCCAAAGATTGAAAATCTGGGTTTATTGCGGTAAATTATACTTTTACGACTGTCCAGGGCAACGGCGTGTTGTTCCAGATAGCGCCATGTCAGTGGTGCCCGATCTTGAATGTCATCCGTTGCCTGACCAACCTTGTATTGGGTTACAATGACATTTACCCGGGCCTTGCCTGTGCGCCGATTACCGAGATCAGAACTTTTTAGAAGCGGGAAGACGAACAAATCCTCGATCTTTAACCGCTCCCCATAGCCGTTTTCAAGATCTTCTTTTGTGTTCCAGAGCTCCATGACCTTGCTGCAGTCATGTTTTACCCCCGAACGCCATGTATAGTGCCTATCTCTACCCAGAAAAGCCTTGTGTTCGTGGAATCCATCGATGTTCGAGAGCATCATTCCTTTGTAATAACCCAAAATATTCGAAGGTGTATTTCTTTAAAATTATCAAAGAATTCGCAATTGGTGGAGGTTTGGTTACCATTGGTTTTGAGTACGAAGAAACAAGCATCCACCGCTGCGGAAAAATGTTTCATGGCATCAATTTGCACCATACGGCTTGCTGTCGTGGGCACGCCTGTATTCCATGCATAGCGCAAAATTTTTCTGGCTATAGCGGTTTTGCACAGTATTGCCAGACACCCCTTATGTTTCGCAATCCAATTCAGATTCTGGATCAGCATCCATTCGGATATATCAAAATTTGCCTTCCCCATCACAGATTCGAGCCCTGCATATTTTTGGAAGTTCGATTTTCCAGGCAAATTACTTCCCTTCAGGCGGCCAATATCCGCATTTGTGACCCATGGCGGGTTACCTGTGATCAGAACAGGTTCGGAAAGACCTGAAAGCAGGTTTTGCCATTCTGTTTTGAAAAAATCAGCGTGGTGCAGGTCAAAGCGGTTGGCATCCCGGCGTTGTTCCACTTTGGCACGCACAACATCAAGGTACATTGCCTCGCGTTCCAGGCCGACAATCCTCTGTGCCTCGGGGTATAGATCTGCGGCGGCAAACAGAAACGCACCGGTGCCGCAGGTTGGTTCGATGATCGTTGCAGGCTGGAACGCTGGGTCATGCGTTCTCAGATATGCCATAGCGTTTTGCGCAAGAGCACCGGGTGTCTGAAAGTCACCAAATTCCCGGATCTTTACATCTTTGACTTGTGTCATTATACCAGCCTATGAATCCCTCTAACCGTGCCAGCTGCGCCTATGACGCGGGTATATTGCAATCTCCACTGGAGGGCATTGGAGATCGTCAGATACCCTTGTAAAGGTCTCTTTTGTAAAATCTCATCGGCAATGTTTGCCGCCTCTATTTCATCTACAGGAAGGTTGCGATCCCCAAAAAAGGCAATAAGATCATCCTTGTTTCCGTCATGATCCAGGATTTCCAGAATTCCCCGGGTCATTTGAAAATCTGCGGTGTGCTGTTGTTCAACATAGATCACGTGCCTTATATCGAGGCACCCGGTGCGCGCGTTGTCATCGTCAGATATCAGCACCCCACACCCCAGGCCAAAAATTTTTTGCCGGGCTGATTTGAACGGACACGATCATTGTGGCTGTTTGATACTTGTGACCTTCATATCAACATCAAGGCCCGGAAAATCGATTCCCGAAGCGGAATTGCCCGCATCAAATTTGTAATTTTTATCGAAAAGATACAATCTGAATTTATGCTCAAGATATGTACCAACCGCTTTGCCATCCGTGACTCCATAAAGAGCGGGTTCAGCACACCTGCGTTCGACAAGGGCGAATGCCGCCGCCTCTGCGCGTAATTTCCCGAGGGTCAATAACTGCATTCTATTACCTGGAATTCCTTTTGCTTCTTACCGTTGTTTCTTGCAATCCCAGACACAGGACGCCGTGCCATTCCTGAACGGGCAAAGCCGCGGCAGCACCGGACAGGGCCGCGGTGGGGATGGGCGGGGGAATTCCGCATCCAGGGGCCGACCACGCCTCGCCATGGGGGCCACGGGGTTCCATCCGGATCAAAAAGCGATGCCAGGGGCCGCATAATCAGCTGCATAATCAGCTGTATGATCCGCCAGTGGCCGGGGCGGCTGAACCGCCCCCGTTCTGAATCGCCCAATTCGCACTGGTCTTGATCCCGCCCAGGGGGAAGAAGTGCACATTGGTGATGTTGCAATCCGGGTGCGTGGCCTTGTGGGCGGCAAGGGCCGAAATCAGCTCTGTCGGTTCATGCGGGGATAACAGCCTGGTGACGTCCAGCGCCCGCTTTTGCAGTATTTTCAGCGACGGGCCAACGCCGCAGGCGACGGCGAATTTGATCAGGGTCCGCAGGTTCGTCGGACCCGCGATCCCGATATGGATCGGAATGGTGACCCCCGCGGCCCGCAGGCCGTTGGCCCATTTGATGATCGGCACGGCATCAAAGGCAAACTGGGTGGTCAGCGCCATATGGGCGTCCGTGCGTTCCGAAAACCTTTGTTTCCAGCACAGGGCGGCATCAACATTGGTGGTGCCCCCATCCGGGTCGATATCCCTGTTGCCCTCGGGGTGGCCGGCGACATGCAAGCGTTTGAACCCGGCCTTGTCGAACAGACCGCTTTCCAGCAGTTGAATGGAACTGTTGAAGTCGCCATGCGGTTTCGTCACGCCACCGGCCAGCACAAGCGCCTGATCAACGCCCGCCTCGCCCTGATACATGGCGATCCAGTGTTCCAGGGTGGCGGCGTCCCGGATGATCCGGGCGGGGAAATGCGGCATCACCGGATAGCCCTCGCCCGCCAGCCGTTTGGCGGTTTTGACCATATCCTCGATTGGCGTGCCTTCGATATGGGCGATGTACACGCGGGTCCCGACGGGCAGCAGAGCGCGGAAATTCGGAACCTTTGCGGCGGTGCGCGGCATGACCTCGATTGAATAGTTTTGTAAAAACGACTCAACCGCACCGCGCGGCGTAGCCAGGGGAGGCGTGTTCCGCCCTTTGAAATTCAACACATCCATTGCGGTGCCCTTTTGGTGTTGCGGGTTCAGGCCCAGCCATCGTTGTCAATCAGCATCTTGATCCGGTTCTGGTCATATTCGGCTTCCAGACGGGTTGCCTCGGCCTCGGCAATCCCGGCGGGGTCACCATCGATCATATAGGGGGCGGCCCTGCGCCATTCAGCCAGATAGGCATCGGCACCCATGGCGTTTCCCTTCATCGCGGCGCGGTCAATCGCCTGTTCAAACCGGTCCTGTAGCGGGCGTTTCGCCCCGCGCCGACCCTTGCCCACGATGACCTGTGCGGGGATGTCCCGCCAATACACAATAGTAACGTCCGGCATGCCCAAAATTCCCTGTATGCATCCATTGGTGCTGTCTCGTTGGACCCGTCTAGGGCAGGATGTGACGCGCACCGTGCCGGTTTTCGACCGATACCATGCTGTCCGCGACGAAAAACCTGTTTGGGCCCCGAAACGGCCCGCATGACGGTGGGATAGGCAGGGGGGGATAGACGATTCGGCAACCGGGGCTGGCAACCGGGGCCGCACGTGCCGGTGTGATTGGAACCGTGCATTGGAACGGGCCAGCGCCGGGCATACGCCAACATACGACAAAATGTACCGCATCCGGCGCTTTTGCACGACGATCACCGATACCGTATGATTCCCGATGCCTGGTGCCTGTGTGTTGTGCTGTTCCGGTTGTTGCGGGTCCATAGCGGCAGTCAGGTCAGGTGTTGTTGCCGACCGGGAATTGCCATACAGGCGCTGTGCTGAATTACAGCTTTATTACAGCTTTTCAATCAGGAACAGGAACTCTGTATTCTTTTGCCCGTTGCCTTTTACCCATTCATTGGTCCATCGCATATCAGCCATCACATTGCGCTGATAGTCTATTTCGACAACCTTTCTGAGGTTACCAACCGTATCAATCTCGCTATAAAGTTCTTCAGCGGTTGCACGGCCGCCAGAGCTGTAAGACAGGATAATGAATTCAGTATCTACCTGCCTCAACATCTCGCCGAGAGCAGTAACAGCAAAAAATTTGCCGTTGTCATTTTTTCTGAACTCTTCAAAAACTGATCCTGACACATGATCCCTGCTATCTTCCCGTCTGTTTGCAGAACCAAATACCCCTGGCTGATCATTCAATATGATTGTCTTCCAAATATGATAATACGCGGCATACCGTACCCTGGATGGGGGCATTTTTTCATTATTCGACCCATAAGGCGGGTCAAAATACGATAAATCTGCACGTACCCGTGGCAAAACGTCAAATATATCACCTCGCGTTACAGTGTGTTGTTCTGTGTAAACCCCAATGTCCGGTACCTGGAGCTGCAAATTATTATACGATCTGGCCGACCATTTTTTTAGATATGATGTAAAATGACCTAAGGTGTTATCAACTTTGTCAAGTGCAAGTATAAGAGATGTAAGGGCCACAGATTTCTCTGTATCTGAAAGAGATAACATATCAATCTCTTCTCTGATCGCGTCAAGTTTTCTGGTGTTATGAACCTGCCAGGGGCGCTTTGGGTTGCCTGGGTTGCCGTCATCGGGAATACCGCCATAACATTCCGTAAACCACCCATCCTTTGGCGGACAGGAATTAAGATGTTGAATAAGTTCATGATATTTACATGCGTCCCCGGCTTGCAGATAGCAGCGCCCAAATATCTCTGACCATTCGGAAATGTCAGAACATGTTACGCTATAGCCGGACTTTGCAAAAGCTTGGCTAACTCGTGTCGTCCCCGAAAAACCGTCAAGCACAGTTCTTGAAGGGACTTCAGATGCCAGCGCGAGAATGTGACCCAGTAATTTCAGCTTTGAACCGGCATATTTTATGCCTTGTGTTTTTGGTACCGTGACCGATGTAATCCCGAACAGATCTTGTTCTGTTATGTTCACTTGCCAGGCACCTGCGGGCCCCGCCCAGGCCGACCAGGGCCCCGGGGCTTAGTATCGGTTCGACCCGGACCGCTTACGCAGCCAAGGCAACCGGCGCACGATTGCCGTTTTCAATTGTACTGATTTTGTATTGTTTTCGCCGATAACGGTGGCGCGTGCCGAGCCACGGATTATGCCCGTAGAGCGTATGTCGATCCTGTTATCTGCCCCGTGATTGTTGTATGGTGGTGCAGTCGGGTACCGCCCCCCGGGTCCGTCACGTCTGTTGCAGTCCTGATGGCTATTGTCTACCCACCGAAGTGGAACAGCCAATGTACTCTCCCCCGTTGTGCCCGGGCAGGTAACCCGCCCGGGTCTTTGTTGCGTTAGCTAGTTTTGGGTATTACCAACGTCAACGTCAACGTCCCCAA
>JACOMT010000086.1:0-2736 GCA_014623385.1 Paracoccaceae bacterium | reverse complement strand
TTGTACCCGGGCAGGTAACCCGCCCGGGTCTTTGTTGCGTTAGCTAGTTTTGGGTATTACCAACGTCAACGTCAACGTCAACGTCCCCAATTCCAAAACATTGCAAACCACCACCAAGGCATGTCGTTCACCTCCCTTCCCAAGTTGCGGGGCTATGTGCCAGCCCCTAGTTGAGGAACAAGAACCACCATTCCCATTCTTGATCTGTTTGGAACCATGCACGGATTTTGTCCATTGCTTTCACTTCGCTTCCTAGTTCAAGTTCAAAAACCACCACCAAGGCCATTCGCTGCCATAGTCAAACCACGCCTTGTAGCCGCCGCCAAAACCTTCAAATGTCATGCTCTCACCCCCCTTCCACAGCCTCAATACTAGGACAACCCCGGGCAGATTGCAACCCCTAGGTATTTATGCAATCTCATCTGCGCCTAGACCGACAATGTCGAAGTAGTAATCGTAATCGTAATCGTTCGGTCGTGGGAGATTGCTGTTGGTTAGAGTACGGCCTTTGTACGTGTACGTTGGCTTGTCGACCCAGTGGATTGTTTCATCGGGCACCTCGGACCAGTCAACGCCTTTCAGGGTGACGCTGCCCTCTTCTCGAGTAGTAAGTTGACTTTCTTTGTCAGCAAAGAAACCGGCAAAGACTATTGTCGTACACCATCTCACGTCCACCGGTTTCTTCTCTCCACTTTTCAAGCACGTGCTCCCAATACTTCAAGCGAGGCTGGTGTTCGTTCAAATCTTCAAGTTCCACCCCGGATTCTAACGGCCTGCCGCTTGAGTTCACAGGCGGGGTTTCGGGTTGTTCACCTGTGCCTTCTGGTTGCTCGTTGTCGGTTTCAATGACCTGCCCAAGGTCACCAACGTTCCCTGCGGTGGTTTGCTCGGGTACGTCTTCGCCGTCAGTCACACCGGTTTCGCCCTGTTCAGTTGGTTGCCCCGTCACGGGCCCAGGCCCGACCGGATTACGGGTAATATCATCAATCGAGTTGCCCACGGGTTGGTTGATAGTCATGGTTTTGCTCCTATCCAAATTGATGGGGTTGCTGGCACAGTTTCGGTAGCCATCGGCGTGTACAGTGTCCTGTTGGGTTACGGATGCATCGGCCCTGCCTCGACTGTTTCTTCACCAAGATTTATCGTGTTCGCCCCAATTGCAATAGCCATGTGCGGTTCAATGGTGTCTTTGGCAGCATATCACCAATCCAGGGTCGTTTGCGCCCAAAAAACAGGCAGTACTAGGCCTGTCAGGTAGTGCCCACGTAACCGCCCGTTCATGGCCAGGGCGGGATGATACCAGCGCATGGGAAAAATCAATCCAGTCATTCGTGACGCTGTCAAACCTGGTATTGGTCCATAACCCCATTGGCGGCAGCAGCGCCATCAGGCTGGTCATGAGGCGCTCTTATGCCCCTCTATACGCTAGGGTGGTGGTTTCCAGGCCCTGATTTTCCTGGCCGCCGGATCCCCGCGCAGCTTGGCAAAGCATTCGCCCGTTTGCAACTGGTGGAGTTTGGCACCTTTCCCAAGGATGCGGGCGGCATTGCGCGGCGGGGCGTTGGTCGAAAACGCCATAACCAGGCCCATTTCCGAAAGAAAATCGTCATCCTGACCAGAGAAATCATCGGGCGATTGGGAAATCAGCATGATTGCACCGCCCTTGGAACGGCTCATACGGATGAGATTGGATAGGGCCGGCAGCTTGTTGCCCAGAACATTATGGGCTTCGTCCACCACACAAAAGAGGCGCAGATCACGGGCACCGTCTGTCAATTCGGAATCCGGCAGGCTGTTCAAATAATAGTTCAGCGCGTCCAGCACCAGATTGACCACAATCATGCGGCTGTCCTGTGGCACATCCGACGGCAGTTTGATGATCCAGCTTTGCTGAAAGAATGCCGCCGGATCATGGGTTGGTTGAAACAGCGGAAAGCGGCAAATTTCCTGCATGGTTGAAACCGCGCCGTCATGTTTCATCTCGTGCGCTTCATAGACGTTCAAAAGCGCGTCGCGGATATGATCCAGCTGGCACGGGGATTCCGCTGCCAGGGCAGCGCGCGCCGCCTGATACAACGCATCGCGTTGACGATCCCCTACGCGGCTGCCTTTCAGGTGGGAAAAAGAGTCGCGAAAGCGCAATGCCGCCTGGTCGATAGCTATCGCGTCCCTGTTTTTGAACGCCAGCACGTCCAGCGGTATCGGCGCGCGGGGTGGTTCCAGGATGCTGGCCTGAAAGGCATCCGTGCCCAGGTCGTTCTTGAAATCGAACGCCAACAGGGGCACCCGGGCCCGTTCCTGCAGCGCCCGCAGCATGGCCACCGCTGTGCGCGTCTTGCCCGCCCCGACGCCGCCCATAATCGCACTATGCGGAGATCCGCCGGCACCATTGAGCGACCAGGTGACCTGTGCCCCGCTGCTGTCCTGTCCAATCGGCACATCAATCTGCCCGCTATGCCCGCTATGCCCGCTGGGATGCTCTGCGCCGACCTCTGTGCCGGTCGGGGTCATGATCTGCCCCGCGCCGCTGGTTGGCAATCCGGCGGCATCGACCAGACGGTGGACAAAGCGGGCGATATCCCCGTTGGAATCCGCCCATTCCTGATCGAGCAGTTGCAGGCCGCGCCGCCAATGCGCCCCCACCAGGCCAACCAGCTGGCGCCTGTCCTGTATCGGGGGGGACTTCTCTGGCGCGTGTTCGATAATCAGGGCCAGCCAGACCGAGAGCTCTATGCC
>JACOMT010000085.1 GCA_014623385.1 Paracoccaceae bacterium | reverse complement strand
ATTTGGCAACGGGCCGCGATCTTCCACCTGCGGCACAGAATGTCATGAATCTGTGGCGTGACCACATCGAACAGCGAGCAGGCGACACGTTGGACGATTTATGGGCCACGCTGTCGGATCAGAGGGAATTTGCCAAACTCGCGCGGCAAATCATCAGGGATCTGGGCTATGATGACCAACTAGGCGACGACCCTGACCGATTGGATGATGAACCAGAGAACGAGGTCCAGGATCAATCCGAAGACGACAGCGCGCCGGACAACACCGGAGATGACACGCAGAACGAAGACCAGTTCGATGCCGATCCCAAACAGACTCAGAAAGAAGAGCAGGACAGCACCCAAGCCACCGTCACCATGGATGAACTGGCTGATCAGGAAATGGGCGAAGAAACGGAACTGCCCGAAGGTGAGGCACCTTTGGAACCCCCTGCCCCGCAACCCATTTCCGAGGCTAATCCAGATTATCAGGTCTATATGACCAATCATGACGAAGAAATCGCAGCCGAGGATTTGGCTGAACCGGCCGAACTGGACCGGCTGCGCGCTTATCTGGATCAGCAGCTGGAACCGCTGAAAGGGGCCGTGTCGCGGCTGGCCAACAAACTACAGCGGCGCTTGCAAGCACAACAGAACCGGTCCTGGGAATTCGACCGCGAAGAGGGCATTCTGGATACCGGAAGGCTGGCGCGTGTGGTCGCGAACCCGACCACACCCTTGTCCTTCAAGGTCGAACAGGACATGGACTTCCGGGATACGGTGGTGACCCTGCTGCTGGACAATTCCGGGTCGATGCGGGGGCGCCCGATTTCGATTGCGGCAATCTGCGCGGATGTTCTGGCGCGCACATTGGAACGGTGCAACGTCAAGGTCGAGATTCTGGGCTTTACCACCCGTGCGTGGAAAGGCGGACAGGCACGCGAAGCCTGGCTGAATAATGGACGCCCCCAGGTACCGGGCCGTCTGAACGACCTGCGCCACATCATCTATAAAAGCGCCGATACCCCGCTACGTCGCGTGCGGCGGAACCTGGGTTTGATGATGAAAGAGGGGTTGTTAAAGGAAAACATTGACGGCGAGGCGCTGGAATGGGCGCATCGCCGCATGGTAGCCCGCCGGGAACAGCGCAAGATCCTAATGGCCATCTCGGATGGGGCACCGGTGGACGATTCCACGTTATCTGTCAATCCTGCAGACTACCTAGAACATCATCTGCGCGACGTGATCGCAATGGTGGAACAGCGGGGTAAGGTCGAATTGCTGGCCATCGGGATTGGGCACGATGTGACCCGATACTATAACCGGGCCGTGACAATCACCGATGTGGAACAACTGGCCGGGGCCATGACTGAACAACTGGCCGCATTGTTCGACAACACCCCCCGCTCGCGGTGGGAATAAACCGAGCACACCAGGCTTTGTCGAATTGCTGGCCATCGGGATTGGCCACAATGCAACCCGATACTATGACTGGCCCGTGCCAATCCCTTGCCGAATTTTCACACTATAAATGCTTTGCTAAAATCGAATGCTTCCAACCGCCAGAGCGGCTCATCCTTCGCCTCAGACATAAATCCTCATTTAAACTCTCGCTTGTCAGCGTTCTTGATACCATCAGAAAACTATACATCATAGAACCTCTATCGTGTGTCGTTCAAACAGCTGAATTCGTAAATACCCCCGAGTTGTAGCGTCCCGCGCTCAGAGCAACATAAAAGGTTGATCGGGTTGTGATTCTTTATAATTCAACTGACACGAAAAGAGCCGGAATTTTTGCTCACCCCTCAGGTTTGGACCGCGATTGGGGTGACGATCTTGGGGGTGATTTGCGCGATCCAAAGGGGATTCAGGAATACTGGTTCGATGTCGACACAATCGGTGCCAGTCCGGTTTGCGTGGTGCCCTGATCCGTCAAAGTCCAGACGGGGCGTTTCGAGGAAAAGAAGGGTGGCTAGGGTCCGCGTTTGTTTACTTTCTTGTGCAAGTGGCCAGAGCGGGTCGTCCAATCTTCTTGAGATTGACAATACGATATTTTCGATCTCCCTCCCGTGACCCCAATCACATTGGTCAGAGGCTTTTGAATTTGAGCAACTATACCCATTTCGCGAGCGGCGGCAAACTCATCAAAACCGCATCTGCGTCATGTCCGGTTTCCAGCCCAAATTTGGTCCCCCTGTCATAAACCAGGTTATATTCAGCATAGAGCCCGCGATGTATAAGTTGAACCTCTTTGTCGGAATCGTTCCAGGCTTGCGTCCGACGCTTTTCCACCAGTGGGACGAAAGAGGGTAAAAGGGCACGCCCGATATCCTGGGTCAGCGCGAAATCCGCCGACCAGTCACCGGTAGTATGATCATCCATGAAAATGCCACCGACGCCGCGTGCGCGATTCCGATGCGGGATATAGAAATAGGTATCGGCCCATGCCTTGAATTTTGGGTAATACTCGGTCCCGTGCGGATCCAGATGGGCCTGTTGCGTGGCATGGAAATGCACTGTGTCATTGGCGTATTCGATACATGGGTTCAGGTCGGACCCACCACCAAACCACCAGGCATGTGGGGTCCAGAACATCCGTGTGTTCATATGAATCGCCGGACAGTGCGGGTTCTGCATATGTGCAACCAGGCTGATGCCGGATGCCCAGAACTGCGGGTCCTCTTTCATTCCTGGCACACCTTTGCGCGCCGCCATCGCCATTTGCGCCCGTTCGCTCAACGTGCCGTAGACTGCGGACACGTTGACGCCAACCTTTTCAAACACGCACCCACCGCGCATAACGCTCATCAAACCGCCACCTGCATCCGACCCATCATCGGCATGGCGTTTCGTTTCTGTCACCTGAAAGCGGCCCGGAGCAGCATCGGCCATCGGGCCGGTTTTATGACTGTCCTCCAATGCCTCAAAAGCGGCCACAATGTCGTCGCGCAGCTGTCGGAACCAAGCGGCGGCGGTTGATTTTTCAACGGCAAATGTGTCGGTCATTCGGGTTAGTCCTTTGTCTTGAGTCTACCCTGGACCGCAGAGCACCGGATATGTAACCGCCTAATGCGCCGGGGCGGCAACCGGGTCCAACAGGACGCGCCCACCATCCACAGTCAAAATCTGGCCGGTCATAAAGCTAGATCCATCGGATGCCAGATATTGCACCGCATCGGTCAGTTCACACGGTGACGCGATCCGTGACAGCGGCGTGTGCTGTTCAATACCCTTGCGATGTTCGCGATTGCCTTTGAGTGTTGATTTTAGCGACGCGCTCATCACTGATCCCATGGCAACCGCATTTACCCGGATGCCGTAGGGTGCCAATGCCACGGCCAGCGAGCGGGTCATCTGATCCAACGCGGCAGAGCTGACGGAATAGGCCAAAAGCTTCGGATGGGTGCGCTGTGCCGCAATTGAAGACAGGTTGATAATAGACCCCGCCTGACGAGCCTCGTGCCCGTCGGCCTGTTTAATCATCCGCTTGGCCACCAATTGCGACAGCCGCAGTGCTGGCATTAAGTTTTGGCCCAAAAGGTCCATCATGGTATCGTCTTCGGGGTCCAGGGGATCAGATACCACCACCTGCCGCACGCCGTTCACCAGGATATTCACCTCATCAAACGCGTCGATTGTGGCTGAAACCAGATTGGCAATGAGGCCGACTTCATCTATGTCCACGAACATGACATTGGCGTTTTTTTCGGCAAAGTGACGCCCGATTGCCAGGCCGATGCCGCTAGCCGCGCCCGTGACAATTGCCGTTTTGCCGGTAATGGATAATGTCATGCTGTCATCCTTTAGCCCCTGACACTCTAATAACTTATGTTTTGTGCCGTATCGAGCGGGTCTTCCGGAACAGTTAGAATCGGAAATCGCCCAGGATTTTTGGTCACAGTCGCAAAAAGTGCACGAAAAATCGCCTCATATGACAGGTAAAGGATTGGCCACCACCCACAACATTCCATAAGATCGCAAAATCCGGGCGGCGATGGCACCGACGTGAAACGGGTAATTCACCGCCACGTTTCCAAAGGTCATATCCGGTTGCAATGTGGTGACGTCGTCCTAATGAAACCGTGCCTGTGCGTTGCCTGCACTGCACCGCGCACAGGCCAGCGTGCTTGTATCCGCCTCGTCCAGGTGCAGGTCTGTGACCTTTGACCGCACGGCCAATATCTCGACCGCAAAATACCCCCACCACCCGCACCCAAATGACTCGGCATGAGCGGCACTAGCTGGGTCAATGCCGGATGGATGCCATCCGCCAAAAGACACCAGATTTTTTCACGTAGCGGCATGTATGGATTGTCGACCACAGTTCAGTCATCCAAAAGGCTAGCGAACCCTGTTGCATCTGTTGAAAAAATTTACCTTGTGCTTCGGTGATGGGAGCGGTGACCGGCCCACGTTCGCGCAAGGCCCTGTAAATACTTTCGGTCCCATCGGTCTCTCCCATCGATTTAGTATCTGATCGCGCGTCGTCGCAACCGCCGCCTGAACCTGTCCCAGGACCAATGCCCTGACCCACGGGGTCATCCGCAAAGGCGATGTCCACGACCTCCATCGATAAGTCCGAAAAGACTTGCCATCCCCGTCGAGTTCATTCGCGATAGCAAAAATAAAACGGTTGGACCAGCGTACAGCGATTCCGCACCAATCCATCAAGTTTCACCGTCGGGTCCCAGACCGATTGAAGTGTCTGGTGTGCTCGGGTCCACAGACTAGGGGTCCGTCCGAGGCAGCCAAAGATCAGGTGCGGCTACATTCGGGGCCGCTCAGTCCTCTTTTTCCATGGTACATTGCAGGGGGTGTTGGTGGCGTCGCGCGAAATCTATCACCTGCATCACCTTGGTTTCGGCGATCTCGTGACTGAACACGCCGACCACGGCAATGCCCTTTTTGTGAACGGTTAGCATGATTTCAAACGCCTGCGCATGGGTCATACCAAAGAAACGTTCTAAAACGTGAACAACGAATTCCATAGGAGTATAGTCGTCGTTCAACAGCAGCACCTTGTACAGCGGTGGCCGTTTGGTTTTGGTACGGGTCCGTGTGATGACCGAGCTGTCGCTCTCATCATCTGGGTTGTCCGACATTATCAATGGCTGTAACAGCATCCATGCGCTCTTGGGATGGTCATTGTGTCCGGCTTCACCGGCTTGCATTATGTGCTTATATATCGCTCTGCGGGGTTTGGAAAAGGTAAAGTAAGCCAAGAATGTCCGATACCTCGCTTGCCATTGTCGCATTTGATGCTGACGATACGCTGTGAGAAAATGCGCGTTTTTATCGCCTGACCCAAAAATATTTGGCCGATCTGCTACGCGATCATGATGGTCCCGATCATTTTTGGTCAGCCGCCTGTTAGCCTTGGAACATCCCAATCTGGGCCATTATGGCTGTGGGATCAGAGGTTTTGTTCTGTAGATGACCAAAATCGCGCCTGCCCGCCAGCGTAGTTCCGGTGGTAACCGTCGACAGTTTTGGGGATATTCGTGCCCTGTAAATTGGAATGGGAAATCGAAAAAGCCGATTCGCCAACCGGCGCGCCCTGATATAAAAAACGACCATCTGGATGCCCTGTCGGTGCTCGTGGACAGGATTGCATGACACTTCTCCTACTTTTTCTAGGGTGCATGGTACATAATACCACCAAATGTTGATACAGCATGCAAAACGCCACATAAGGTGCCGAATTCAAACAAGTTATTTGATTTACTCCACGACGGTGGTAGTCTAAAATCAAGATAAATCATGGGTCAGTCGGAAACATGGGTCAGTCGGAAAACTGGCGGTCCGAAGGCAGGCAAGGGCAGGCAAAGGCAGATATCGTGCAGGTTCGGCGTATGAGACCGGCCCGGGTGGGCGTAATGTTGTTGGGACTTTTCTGGCTGTGCGCGCTAATCCCGCTCGGCGCGGCAGCGGCTCCATACGCGGCCATGGTGATGGACGCGCGCAACGGCGAGGTTTTGCATTCGCGTAACGCGGATACCCCTTTGCACCCCGCGTCGCTGACCAAAATGATGACGCTCTACATTGCGTTTCAGGCGGTGCAGAATGGGGAAATTTCGCTGGATCAAAAGGTGCGCATTTCACGCGAGGCCGCATCAGAACCGCCATCCAAGCTGGGCCTGCAGGTCGGCAGCCGCATTGCCTTCCGTTATTTGATCCGTGCCGCAGCCGTGAAATCCGCCAATGACGCGGCCACCGCGATTGCCGAGGCGGTTTCAGGCAGCGAGTCGCAATTCGCCCGCCGCATGAATCGGACGGCGAAACAGCTGGGCATGACGCGTACCAACTTCAAAAACGCGCATGGTCTGACGGAAACAGGTCACCTGTCAACGGCCCGCGACATGACAATTCTGGGGCGCCACTTGCTGTATGATTACCCTCAATACTATAATATCTTTTCGCGCCGTTCGACGCCTGCCGGGATAAAATCCGTCAAAAATACCAACCGCCGCCTGTTGGACGCCTATCACGGCGCGGACGGGATAAAAACCGGCTATACCCGCGCAGCCGGGTTTAACTTGGTCGCCTCGGCAGAACGGGGCAGTAAACGGATCATCGCTACCGTTTTTGGCGGCAAATCCACCGCATCTCGCAACGCCAAAGTCGCCGAACTGCTGGATCTTGGCTTTCAGCGGGCACCGACACATGCGACGATCCGCAAACCATCCCATCCCGCCTATGTTGGAAATGCCGATGGCAGCAGTGGCAAGATCGTCCGGGCAAGCGGGTTGATCACATCCAGCATCCGCCCCAAAGTGCGCCGCTTTAACACCCCCGCTGTGGTCGCGGGGGCCGACGCAATTGCGCAAAACGCTGAAAGCGATAAGACCGAGATCCAGGCCGGTGTCTCCGCCGTGATGGCCGAAGTCCGGCGATCAGTGAACACCTCTGGCATAGCACCGCCGCGCCCCGGTGTGCGTCCGAAAAACATCAATGCGATCACGGAACCTGAGGTTGTGACGCGCCGACCCACATCAGATGGCGGTCGGCATTGGGGCATCAACGTTGGCCGCTATGGAAGCCAATATGAGGCGGAAAAGGTATTGTTGCGCACGGCCTTAGCCGAACTGTCGACCCTAGACAGCACCCGGCGCAAGGTGGTCAAAACATCCCGGGGGTTTGACGCAAACTTTATGGGTATGACACGGGAAAGTGCCGATCTGGCCTGTCGCCGTTTGCAGGCGCGCAATATCACCTGTTTCATGGTTGGCCCGTCCTGACGGCACCAATCAATGTTTGATCACGACGATCAATCGGGATCGGGCCGACAGCTGTTGCAGTAGGACCGCGCATTCGGCGATTTCAAACCCTTCTGCCATCATCAGTTTTTTATCCCAGCACCGGTCATAAAGCTCAGATAGATGAATGGTTTCAGACAGGCCGCCGACCCACCGGGTTTCAACGCATCATGGGCAGTGCGAACCGTGGATGCCATGTCCGGATAGCCGGAATGGCATTCGCCTCTCTTATTTGGGGCAATATTTCGTATAAATTTGCTTGGATGAAGCGGACATTTTGAGCCCCATGATGCAGGACACCGCCACGTGCGAGGCTGATCGTCGCATATGAGATATCAATGGCCGTGATCTTGACCGCATCATCAGCAAGCACCAAAGCGTTGGCTCCCGAGGTGCCGCCCCGTTCCCGCACATGATTCCCTGACCCCAAATAATTACGGCGTGCGTTCGATCGCCCGATGGTGCAGCACCCCATCCCGAATTGGTGAGCGAGCGTAACGCATGGATATTTTTGCACGAGTCGGCGGATCAGACCAGCAACAAATACCATTGTCGTCGTTCTCGCCGGTCCCATGGTGCTATGGGACAGGGCCTCGGACCGCCGGATTTGCTCAGATGCCCACCGGCCGGGCGGGTACGCGGGCTGGGCCAAACGCCTTTGCGCGCGCCGATGAACAGGGGTTTCACTGAACATGTCCGCACCACCACGCCCGCCACCGGTTCCGATGGGGCAATGCTTGTCTTGGCACGCGCGGGTTGCCACCTGTAGCATGATCGGGTGGCCTATATGGGTATATGCGGGCTGGAGGCGGGGAGAACGTGCAAAAACAGGAACTTTAGGGTGTTTTCGGACCAGGATCAACCGGCGATGGTGGCGACTTGGGCGGAACCCGCCTGCACGCGCTAGCAGGATCACCCCTCAACCCGCGCCCCCTCGCGATCACATGAACCAAGTCGGCAGACAGGGTGTGCAAATCGGCAACTCGGATGAAACTTAGGTCGTTGCGCTTTTGTATCTTGTGGTGGCTGGGCCACAATCCTGCCCCGCTTCATCTGGCTCTAGCGTAATCGAATCAACGTTTGGCTGATTCGACCATTGCTCAACCTCCTTAGCGGGGCAGGATGTCATAAAATAATAGGAATGGATGCCGATTCAACCTGTCAACCCCCATCGCCGCAGGCGGTAGAGCGTTAATTAATCGCCGCCATAAGCTCCCGAGTATAATCAGATTGCGGTGCGTCAAAAATCCGCTCGGTTGGCCCGTATTCCACCACATCGCCCTGTTTCATAACAATCACGTTGTGCGACATGGCACGCACCACTTTCAAATCGTGACTTATGAATAGATAGGCTAACCGATGCGTTTCCTGTAACCGTCGCAACAGGGTCACAATCTGAACCTGCACGGTTATGTCTAAGGCCGAGGTTGGTTCGTCCAGCACCATCAATTTCGGGCGCAGAATCATCGCGCGTGCGATAGCGATCCGCTGGCGCTGGCCGCCAGAAAATTCATGTGGATACCGGTCCATCTCTGCCGGGTTCAACCCGGTTTCCTGCATCACCTCTGCCACCAAATCGCGCGGCGACCTATCCGGAGCCACATTATGCACACCCAACCCTTCGGCAATGATCTGTTGGCAGGTCATTCTTGGGCTAAGGCTGCCAAAAGGGTCCTGAAACACAATCTGCATGTGTTTGCGCAGTGCACGCAAGTCGCGTGTTGACCATTGCCGGATATCAGTGCCCCGGAAATATATCTGCCCCCGGGATGCGATCAGCCGCATAATTGCCAGCGCCAGCGTGGTTTTGCCCGACCCGGATTCCCCGACAATGCCCAGCGTTTCACCCGACCGGATACTGAATGAGGCATCGTTTACCGCTTTTACATGGCCAACGGTTCGTTTCAGCAAACCGCGTTGAATCGGGAACCAGATGCGCAGTCCATTGGCACTGGCAATCTCTTCGGCATCAGCAGCAACCGGGCTTGGCAACCCTTTGGGTTTGGCAGCCAGGAGCATCCGGGTATATGGCTGCCGAGGCGTGCCAAAAATCTCTGCCGTCAGGCCGGTTTCGATGATCCTGCCATTCCGCATTACACAGACCCGGTCGGCGATACGCCTGACGATCCCCAGATTATGTGTGATGAACAGCAACGCCATTTTGTTGCTTTTCTTCAGCTCAGCGAGCAGGTCCAGGATCTGCGCCTGAATGGTCACATCCAGTGCCGTTGTTGGCTCATCCGCGATCAGAATGTCAGGTTTATTGGCCAGTGCCATGGCGATCATGACCCGCTGGCGCTGGCCCCCGCTTAACTGGTGCGGATAGCTATCTAACCGCTCCAACCTGTCATGTATGCCGACCCGATCCAGCAATTCCACAATGCGGGCGTCTGCCGCGTCACCGACCAAACCCTGATGCAAGGCCAGCGTTTCGGCCAGTTGCTTGCGGATTGTGTGCAGGGGGTTCAGCGAGGTCATCGGTTCCTGAAAAATGAAACTGATGTTATTGCCGCGAACCTTGCGCAGCTTTGCCTCAGCCGCGCCGACCATTTCCTGGCCGTTATAGATGACCGACCCTGCGACCGTCGCGCTGTCGCTCAACAGGGACACGGTGGACAGGGCCGACACGGACTTACCCGATCCGCTTTCCCCCACCAGTGCTACGGTTTCCCCGCGTGCAATGGAAAAGCTAATGCCTTTGACAACCTCAGTCACCAGACCGCCCTGCCGGAAACACACGCGCAAATCGCGCACGTCCAAAAGCGCGGTCATAAAAACGTCTTTCTCGGGTCAAAAGCGTCGCGCATACCTTCGAAAATGAAGACCAGCAACGACAGCATAATGGCAAAGGTGAAAAAGGCGGTGAAGGCCAGCCAAGGTGCCTGCAGGTTCTGTTTGGCCTGCAACGTCAGCTCGCCTAGGGACGGTGCCGAGGACGGCAAGCCAAATCCCAGAAAATCCAGAGAGGCGAGTGAGCCGATTGTGCCCGTCACGATAAATGGCAGTATCGTCAGGGTCGCCACCATCGCGTTGGGCAGCATGTGGCGGAACATGATGGTCCAGTTGCTGACACCCAGCGCCTTGGCCGCGCGCACATACTCTAGATTCCGGGCACGCAGGAATTCCGCCCGTACAACGCCCACCAGTGACGTCCAGCTGAACAGGACCATAAGTACCACCAGCAACCAGAAACTTCGCCCCAGGATCGCAAAAATGATGATGATTACATAAAGCGATGGTGTGGACGACCAGATTTCAATGATCCGTTGAAAAGTCAGGTCCAGCCACCCGCCAAAAAAACCCTGCACCGCCCCGGCAATGATCCCGACCACGCTGGATGCGAACGTCACGATCAGCGTGAACAGAATGGACAGGCGAAAACCATAGATCACACGGGCCAGTACATCGCGTTTGGTGTCATCCGTACCCAGCCAGCTCTGGCCGTTGGGTGGCAACGGGGCGGCACCAGGTCGTTCTACGGTGGTGTCATAGGAATAGGGAATAATCGGCCAGATCGTCCAGCCTTTGTTGATGGGTTTGCCCTCGACCACGCCATCCGCTGCATCCTGGATTACCCCCTCGGGGTCTTCAAAACATATATCCAGCCCGCCCGAGACAATCAGGCACTCAACTTCTGGATCCCTGTAAATAGCCTCTGTCCGGAAATCGCCACCAAAGACGGTTTCCGGATAGAATTTAAAGATCGGCGTGTACAGCTCGCCGCGATAGCTCACCAGTATTGGTTTGTCATTCGCGATGAATTCGGCAAAGAGCGAGAGGCCAAACA
>JACOMT010000084.1 GCA_014623385.1 Paracoccaceae bacterium | reverse complement strand
ACGGCAAACCCCGGCCAGAAGATCCCAGAAGATCATCGTGGACACCGCCTTTCACCCGCGTGTTACGAAAATGGCAATGGGCCGTCTCATCGGGCACAGGCACAAAGAGATCGGAGCGACAAAACAGCATGAAATGCAACCGCACGTTCAACGCATGCTTGCATGTCGGGGAAAACGGCCGCCAGTCCAATGGTGCGTCAATCCTGTTCTGAACGTCGTCTACGCCGGTCTGCGTTCGACACGAACCGCGCAACAACAGGTACATCAAACCACCCCTTAACGCCACCCAAGAGCATACCGGGTTGATGGTTTGTCCGCAATTCTTTAAATTATGCAGGGACCTTAAGACATGTAAGATATATCAGCCTGACACATTACCCAATGTTCCGTAGTTTAGTCAAATCGGAAACGCCGGAATATAACCGGAATATATTTGTCACATCCCGCCTGCATCCGGGTGGTAATGTAAATCACCCTGTTGACCTTGCCTGAGCCTTGTGCCCAAGTTTTTGGTCAGGATGTGGACCTTGAAACGAATGTTTCGATCACACCCGGCCATCAGGGGTACACAGACCATTGACCGGAGGCCCCATGCCCTTTACCCTTGCCACTTGGAACATCAATTCGATTCGGCTGCGTGAATCCCTGGTTTTGAAGCTGTTACGTGAGGAGTCACCGGACATCCTGTGTCTGCAGGAATGCAAAAGCCCGGTCGCCAAAATTCCGATCGAGAGTTTCGCTGACCTGGGCTACACGCACTTTGTAGCACGGGGAGAGAAGGGCTATAACGGCGTTGCTATCCTGTCGAAACTACCGATCTGGGATGCGGGTGCTATGGATTTTGCTGGTCTTGGCCATGCGCGGCATGTGGCGGCACAGCTGGAAAACGGCATAACGATCCACAATTTCTATATCCCGGCGGGTGGCGATGTGCCGGAACGTGAGGTCAATGAGAAATTTGGTCAAAAGCTGGATTACCTGACCAGTATGCGCGACTGGTTCCGATCAGAAAATCCCGCCAAATCTATTCTGGCAGGGGACCTGAACATCGCCCCGCGCGAAGACGATGTGTGGTCACATAAACAGCTTCTGAAAATTGTCAGCCACACACCAATTGAGGTGGAACATCTGACCGATGCCCAATGGGCAGGTGGATGGGTCGATATCACGCGTCGGGATATCCCGAACGGGGCATTGTACAGCTGGTGGTCATATCGGGCCAGGGATTGGTCAGCGGCGGACAAGGGCCGCAGGCTGGACCATGTCTGGGCCACACAGGACATTGCCGCCGCCGGACATTCCAGCCGCATCCTGCGCACCGCCCGGGGATGGGAAAAGCCCAGCGACCACGCGCCGGTTTTTGCGACTTTTGACCTTTGAATCCCGGTCGTGACCACGCATATAATGGGGCAAAACACAAGGATAAGGACATGGCATGATGGATATTGGACTCTCGGGGGGCGATTTTATCAAGGACGGGTCAGAGGCGACGTTCAAGAAAGACGTGGTCGATGCATCAATGACGACGCCTGTGATCGTTGATTTCTGGGCACCCTGGTGTGGGCCGTGCAAGACGCTGGGTCCGATGCTGGAAGAGGCAGTGACCACTGCCAAAGGCGCGGTCAGGATGGTCAAGGTCAATGTTGACAAGGCACCGGTGATCGCCAGGCAACTGCAGGTCCGATCAGTCCCGACAGTCTATGCGTTTTTCAAAGGTCAGCCGATTGATGGGTTTCAGGGGGCTTTACCCGGTTCCGAGATAAAGGCGTTTATCGACCGCGTGATCAAGGCCGCCGGGGGCGAGGCACCGGGCGGTCAGATAGACGATGCGTTTGCCGCCGCCGAAGCACTGCTGTGCGAAGGTGCTGCCGTGGATGCGGCACAGACATTTGCCGCCATACTGGCAGAGAACCCCAAACATGCCGGTGCGTACGGTGGTTTGGTGCGGGCCCATATCGCCTTGGGCGATTTGGATCAGGCAGAGGCCATTTTGAACGGTGCGCCCGCCGAGATTTCCACCAGTGCCGAGCTGGAAGCCGCGTATGCCCAGTTGGAATTGGCGCGGCAAGCCGCCGATGCAGGCCCGGTGTCCGAGCTGGCCGCGCAGGTCGAGGTGGATTCGGACAACCATCAGGCGCGGTTTGACCTGGCCCGGGCACTGCACGCAAATGGCAGTGTCGAAGAGGCAGTGGCGCAATTGTTGGAATTGTTCCGCCGTGACCGGGAATGGAACGACGGTGCGGCCAAGGTACAGCTTCTAACAATCTTCGAGGCACTCAAGCCCAACGATCCGATTGTGTTGAATGGACGGCGCGAGCTCAGCTCAATGATATTTGCCTGACGCACGACCAGGACTAGCTTTCCCTGCATGTTGATTGCTGCCGATTTGCCACCAACGGTGGCCGTATTTCCGTTGCCCGGTGCCCTGTTGTTACCGCGGGCGCGTTTGCCGCTGAATATTTTTGAGCCCCGCTATTTGCAGATGGTGGATGACGCGCTAAAAAGCGCGCAACGCTTGATTGGTATGGTACAGCCCAACACGGGCCCCCGTGCAGCCAAGGACAGCCTGCATGCCATTGGCTGTGCCGGGCGGATCACGCAATTTTCCGAAACCGAGGATGGCCGCTATCTGATCACGCTGGGGGGGCTCAGCCGGTTCCGCATCGCCCAAGAGATCAGCGGGTTTTCGCCTTATCGAAAATGTGATGTGGTCTGGGATGGTTTTGACCGCGATCTGGGGGAAACGGAACAGGATCGGGGATTTGACCGCCCTGATTTTATGGATCTGCTGGGCCGGTATTTCCAAAGCAAACAGCTGCACACCGATTGGAATGCACTGAAGAACGCGGATGATGAATTGCTGATCAATTCATTGTCAATGCTATTGGACTTTGAACCTGAGGAAAAACAGGCCCTACTGGAAGCTCAGTCATTGACCGCCCGGCGTGAAACCCTGGTCACGTTGATTGAATTCGCAATGCGCGGCGGTGGCGGTGAGGAGGTATTGCAGTGACGGACGAGATTGCCGCGTTTGACCGGCACATGATTGAAGTGCTGATTTGCCCTTTGACCCACACGACGCTGTCCTATGACGCATCCCGGCAAGAGCTGATATCCAAAGCGGCCAATCTGGCCTTTCCCATTCGCAACGGTATTCCCATCCTGCTGGTGGATGAGGCCCGCGCCCTGGACTGATCGGTCAGATCGGGTGCCCCTGCATCAGGCGCGGCAGGTCACCGGTCAGGCCCGCCGCTTCGCGTATAAACCCGCGCCGCAGGCGGGGCATGGCATTGACCACGCCCATGCCCAGATCACGCCCCAGGCGCAAAATCGGGTTATCATTGGAAAACAGCCGGTTAAACGTGTCCGTCGCAACAGCCAGGGCCACGATGTCAAACCGGCGCCATTGTTGATACCGGGCCAGGACATCCGGTGCGCCAAAATCCTCACCCCTGCGTGCAGCCAGGGTCACGGTTTCCGCCAACGCGGCCACATCGCGCAGACCGGCGTTCAGACCCTGGCCCGCAATGGGGTGCATTTGGTGGGCGGCATCTCCGATCAGGGCGACCCGGTCAGCGACCAGCGCATTTGCCAGCGATAGACCCAAAGGATAGGTGAATCGATCCCCCGCCAACGATATCTGACCCAGAAAATCCCCGAATCGCGGACGCAGTGCCTCTAAAAACATTCTGTCATCCAGTTGCGCGACGGTTTCGGCCAGGTCGCGCCGTTCCGACCAAACAACGGAACAGCGATTTGCCGTCAGTGGTAGAATGGCCAGCGGACCACCCGGCAGGAACAGCTGATGCGCGATGCCGTTATGGGATTTTTCATGCATAACCGCACAAACCAGCGCCAATTGGTCATAGGACCATCCGGTTCGGCCAATCCCGGCACGAATGGCGGTGCCGCTGGATCGCCCGTCCGCACCCACGATCAGCCGCGTGTCAATTGTGGCCCCCGTGTCCAGGATAATCCGGGCCCTGCCCGCCGAAACCTGTTGGTCCACCACCCGGGTTCTTGCCAGATAGGTCAAATTGGGCGATGCATCGACCCGGTCCAACAGCGCATGGCGCAAATACCGCTCTTCAACCATATAGCCCATTGGGCCTTCCTCGATCTCGGCATGGTCGAAATGCATGAGCAGAGGCGAAGGCCCGCGCCCGGCGACGCCATCGGTGACCTTGATCCCCAGCATCGGTTGGGCGTGGTTCACGAGGTCGGGCCACAGTCCCAGCGCTACCAACACACGTTGCGACCCCAGTGCCAGCGCATAGGATCGCCCGTCGAACCGGTCATTGGCGCGGGTCTGACGCGGCAGGCTGTCCAGAATGGACACATGATGCCCTGTCCGGGCCAGCGCCAGACCCAGCGTGGTACCGTTCAGGCCGCCGCCCACAATGACGATATCCGAATGTTCGCGCATACCTACAATATGGGCCGTGCCGCAGGATTGTCCATGCGCGTTGCCGTTGCTACGGTTTGACCAGCACAGACGGGGCGAGGATCACATGCAAGACTGGCTGACCACATCGGCAGCGGATTTGGGTCGTGGCATTGAAACCGGGCGGATTGATCCGGTGGCTTTGACCCGCACCTTTCTGGATGCGATTGAGGCGCATGATCTGCGGAACCGTATCTATGCGCGTGTCACCCATGATCGCGCCCTGGCCGAGGCCAGGGCCGCGCGCGCCCGTGCCCGGACGGGGCGGCGCCTGTCCCCGCTGGATGGGGTGCCGATCAGTTGGAAAGACCTGTTTGACACGGCGGGTGTGGGGACCGAGGCAGGCAGCAGGCTGTTGGATGGGCGGGTACCCGACGCGGATGCCGCTGTGTTGGTGACGGCGACAGCCATGGGGACGGTGTGCCTGGGCAAAACGCACCTCAGTGAATTCGCTTTTTCCGGTCTGGGATATAACCCGATGACCGCGACACCGCCGAATGTGAATGACCCGGGTGCGGTACCTGGAGGATCGTCCTCGGGTGCGGCGGCATCCGTGGCCTTTGGGCTGGCTCCGATTGGCATCGGGTCGGATACCGGTGGGTCGGTGCGTATCCCCGCTGCCTGGAACGATCTTGTGGGCCTGAAAACCACCGCCGGGCGCATAACGTCGACACTGTTGGCCCACTGACCCGCACGGTCGAGGATGCGGGTTTGATTCTGGCTGTGTTGGAGGGAAGGCGCGCACCTGACTTGCGGGGGATCTCTTTAAAAGGTGTGCGTTTGGCCCGCCTGCAAACTGTAGCGATGGATGATCTGCGCGATGCGCCAAAGGCCGGGTTTGACGCGGCGGTTCACGGTTTGATCGACGGTGGGGCGCAAGTGGAGGATATTGAAATCCCCGACCTGAACACTGTGATGGATTTGTCCGGCATCCTTTATACCAGCGAGGCCTATGGCCAATGGAAAGAGGTGATCGAAGCAGCCCCCGACAAGATGTATGCCAAAATTCTGGAACGGTTTCGGGGCGGTGCCCATTACACTGCCGCAGATTATGTTGCCGCCTGGGGGCACCTGCGCAAAGCACGCGCGAGATATAACGCGGCGACGGCAGGATATGATGCGGTTCTGTGCCCGACATCGGCCATTTTGCCGCCTAACCTGGATCGGTTGAATTCGGATCACGGCTATTACGTCACCGAAAATTTGCTTGCCTTGCGCAACACGCGGATTGGAAACCTGATGGGGCTGGCCGCGCTGACCCTGCCCACGGGCGTGCCAAGCTGTGGTATCATGTTCCTGTCCGCGCCAAATTCCGAATATCGCCTGTTGCGCCTGGGCGCGGCGGCAGAGGCGGTATTGGGCCAAGGTGGGTGTCACAGGCTGCTCCGGACGGTGGCACGTCGCCCTGAAAACCATAATTTGCCCCAAGCATGACCGTTTTTCTGGACGGATTGATCACGCCAGTGTAATCTGTTCACAAACGGGGCGAAAATGATCCCGGAACCGAGGCAGATTTTGATGATTTTACCTGAGCGGTTTTCGAGCCTCCCGGCTTATACGTTTCCGCGTCTGCGTGCGCTGTTGGATCGTCGTCGACCGGGTGGCGAGATCGTCCAGATGGCGATTGGTGAACCGAAACATGCCTTTCCAGCTTGGTTGACGGATATCATTGTCGAAAATGCGGCGCTGTTTAACGACTATCCCCGGAACGAGGGAACCGATGCCCTGCGCGGTGCGGCGGCATCCTGGTTTGGGCGGCGCTACGGTGTCGAGTTGGATCCGGCCACCCGGCTGATGGCGCTGAACGGTACGCGCGAAGGGCTTTATAACGCCGCGATGGCGCTTTGCCCGGAGACAAAGGATGGCGCGGTGCCAGTCATCCTGTGTCCGAACCCTTTTTATCAGGTATATATGGTCGCGGCCCTGTCGGTGGGGGCGCAACCGGTTCTGGTTCCGGCGACGGCGGGAACCGGGCATTTGCCGGATTATGCCGACTTGCCGTCCGAGGTGCTGAACCGGACGAGCATCGCCTATATCTGTTCGCCTGCAAATCCCCAGGGCGCGGTGGCGAACCGTGCCTATTGGGCCGAGGTGATCGGTCTTGCGGAAACGTATGATTTCCGAATTTTTGCCGATGAATGTTATTCGGAAATCTATGATGAAACGCCCCCCCCCGGCGCGTTGGAGGTGGCGACAGAGCTGGGTGCTGATCCCGAACGGGTTGCTGTGTTCCATTCCCTGTCAAAGCGATCAAACCTGCCCGGGCTGCGGTCGGGGTTTGTGGCCAGCGGACCAGATAGCATCGCCCGGATTCTCCAACTGCGCACCTGTTCCGGCGCGCCGCTGTCACCACCGTTGCAAGCCGCTGCCGCTGCCGTGTGGGCGGATGAAGCGCACGTAGAGGAAAACCGCGCACTTTATCGGGAAAAATACAAGATCGCGAATGACATCTTTGGCACGGTCCCGGGATATCAGCCGCCTGAGGCGGGATTTTTCCTGTGGCTGCAGGTCGATGATGGCGAGTCGGCGACCGTGAAATTGTGGACTGAAACCGGTGTGCGGGTATTGCCCGGTGCCTATCTGTCCCAAGGCGATGCCGGGGATAACCCGGGCAAAAACTATATCCGGGTCGCGATGGTGGTCCCAAAGGACGACATGCGGCGCGGGTTGATGCGACTGCGCGATTGTCTGTACGCATAAGAACAAGGGGCAGGACATGGCATATCAGGCAAAGAGCCGCGACCCGTTGCTGGACAGCGATATGCAGGCGGCCATCAAACGACGCGTCAAGGAATTGATTGGTCTGGTTATGATCGCTTTGGGCGTTATGGCGGCGGCGATGATCTGGTCCTACACGCCGGACGATCCCCATTTCATGGTTTCGACTGATGCGGCTGTTCAAAACTGGATGGGGCCCATCGGTGCATTGGTCGCAGCGCTGCTGTTCATGGTTATCGGCTGGGGTAGTTGGGGGATTGCGCTGGTTCCGTTGGCTTGGGGTGTGCGCCTTGTCGGACATTATGGTGCGGAACAGGCCATATCCCGTCTGATTTTTGCCCCGATAGCGATTGCCTGCGTATCGATTTATTGCGCTACACTGGAACCCGGCGCGGAATGGCAGGTCTCGCACAGCTTTAAATTGGGGGGTCTTTTCGGCGACATGGTGATGGGGGCACTACTGACGCTGTTTCCTTCCTTGGAGTCGGCTTTTTCCTTGGGACTCATGTCCTTGCTGATGGCCGTCGGTGTGGTGATCCTTGGAGCATTTGTTCTGGGCTTTACCCGTTCCGAATTGATCCGGGCAGTTCGGTTTGCAGGCATTGGCCTGGTGATGGTCAATGCGGTGATCATTACCGGGGTCTCGGGCGTGGTCGCCCTGGCGCGTCAACATCGGTCGGCCCGTGCCGAGCGTCGGGCAGAGCTGGTCGCTTTGGTACCCGACCCCGATCCAGAGCCCATGCCAGACCGGAAACCCGCGCATGGCGGTCTGTTGTCGCGGATACCCACGCCGATCAAATGGCCAGAGCCGGAACTGATCGAACCGGTCACGACAACCTTTGATACTGATGCGTCGGATCACGAGCGCATCCAGGCCAGGATTGCGGATGTGATCCGGTCCCGCGCAACCACCCTGCCAGAGCCGAAATTGCAGCCCGAGCCGCTGTTGACCCGTGGGATGGGCCGCTTTCCCGACCCATTGGTGCTGAACACCAACCCCACCCCGGACGCATTCCCCCCGGAACCCCCCGTATTGGCCCCCCCGCCAACAGAGCATCCGTCGGAACCCCCGGTGACGACGGCATCGGTTGCTTCTGCGTTACCGTTGCATACCATGGTATCAAAGCTCCGCCCCCCTGTCGCTGAACCGCCTAAGGCCCCCGAACCATCGCGGTGCGTCCAGGCCGCGGCTCAACCGTCACGCGTGCTGGAATCCGGAAGCATCGCCTATGAACTGCTGCCTCTGAACCTGTTGACTAACCCGGCAGAGATCGTGCGCCATCATCTGAGTGCTGAGGCCCTGGAAGAAAATGCGCGGATGCTGAAAAGCGTGCTGGATGATTACGGTGTGAAGGGTGAGATTGTAAACTGGCGACCTGGTCCGGTTGTCACGATGTATGAGCTGGAACCGGCCCCGGGGCTAAAGGCGTCCCGCGTCATCGGTCTGGCTGACGATATCGCCCGGTCCATGGCGGCCCTGTCGGCGCGGGTCAGCACGGTACCCGGACGGTCGGTGATTGGCATCGAACTGCCCAACAAAAACAGGGAAAAGGTTGTGCTGCGCGAAATTTTGGCGTCTCGCGATTTTGGCGACAGCAATATGAGCCTGCCATTGGCCCTGGGCAAAGACATTGGCGGGGATTCGGTTGTCGCGAACCTGGCCAGGATGCCCCACCTGCTAATAGCGGGTACCACAGGGTCGGGGAAATCGGTGGCGATCAACACGATGATCCTGTCACTGCTGTATAAGCTGACGCCGGATGAATGTCGGCTGATTATGATCGACCCCAAGATGCTGGAATTGAGCGTCTATGACGGCATCCCGCACCTGTTGTCGCCCGTTGTGACCGACCCGAAAAAGGCCGTGGTTGCCCTGAAATGGGTCGTTGGTGAAATGGAGGACCGGTATCGTAAAATGTCCAAAATGGGCGTGCGCAATATCGAAGGGTACAATGGCCGGGTGCGCGAGGTTTTGGACAAGGGCGAGATGTTCTTGCGCACGGTGCAGACCGGGTTTGACGACGAAACTGGCGATCCGATCTTTGAAACCGAAGAAATCCAGCCCGTCAAATTACCCTATATCGTCGTGGTCGTCGATGAAATGGCCGACCTGATGATGGTCGCGGGAAAAGAAATCGAGGCTTGTATCCAACGCTTGGCCCAGATGGCGCGTGCCTCGGGCATTCACCTGATTATGGCTACACAACGTCCCTCGGTCGATGTGATTACCGGCACTATCAAGGCGAACTTTCCCACCCGGATTTCGTTCCAGGTGACGTCAAAGGTCGATAGCCGCACAATTTTGGGAGAGATGGGTGCCGAACAGCTCCTGGGTATGGGCGATATGCTGTACATGGCTGGCGGTGCTAAAATCGAGCGCTGCCATGGCCCCTTTGTCAGTGATGAAGAGGTCGAGGAGGTCGTCAATCATCTCAAGGCCTTTGGACCGCCAGAATATGTAGGCGGAGTCGTTGAAGGCCCTGACGAGGAAAAGGCTGATAATATCGATGCAGTTTTGGGGCTGGGCGGCAATACGGATGGCGAGGATGCACTTTATGATCAGGCCGTCGCGATTGCGATCAAGGACCGGAAATGTTCCACCTCTTACATCCAGCGGAAACTGGCCATTGGCTATAACAAAGCCGCGCGGCTGGTCGAACAGATGGAGGATGAAGGGGTCGTCTCTGCCGCCAACCATGTGGGCAAGCGCGAGATTCTGGTACCAGAACCGCAATAGGCGGGGCAGGGCACATCCTGCTGGGAATGGTTACAATTCGGGTGGAATGCCCGGTTCCCTTACCCATATTGGAGCTATGGCACGATTTTTGACCGCCCTTGTATTTTGTTTCGCCGCTTCTGTGGTTCAGGCTGCGGATAAACTGCTGCTGA
Organism: Paracoccaceae bacterium; assembly: GCA_014623385.1. Lineage (GTDB taxonomy): Bacteria > Pseudomonadota > Alphaproteobacteria > Rhodobacterales > Rhodobacteraceae > JACOMT01. Next base: position 4,932 of record JACOMT010000084.1, on the reverse strand, counting down.
GCGAAATTTCGTCCTATCTTAACGGGTTAACGACCGTGCGCGGTACGTTCACACAGATCAATGAAGACGGCACATTGTCGACCGGTGAGCTGATGATCAAACGCCCGGGCAAAATGCGCTTCGAATACGACCCGCCGGATGCCACGTTGGTTGTTGCATGTGCGTCCGCAGTGTTCATCCATGATCGCAAGTCGAATCAGCCGCCCAGCACCTACCCGCTGAACAGAACACCCTTGTCGCTCATCCTAGCACCAAATGTGAACCTGAACACTGCCAATATGGTGGTTGGTCACCATTTTGATGGCACAGCGACCAGGGTGGTGGCCCGGGACCCTGAACATCCTGAATACGGGCGCATCGAAATGCTTTTTACCAGTGATCCGGTCGCGCTGCGCAAATGGGTAGTGTATGATGCCAATGGTGGTCAGACGACCGTCATGCTGGGGGTGCTGGAGGCCGGGGTTTCCGCCCCTAACAGCCTGTTCTGCATTGATACAACGAACGACCGCTGATCAGCGGTGCAGCTTGCGGCAGCTGGACAGTTGCCGTTTATATCTGTCGGCGCGGGCATCGACCTGCGACGATACGCGCAGCAGCCAGCTTTTGTTGCGGTAGCTGCCACGCGCGTACCCGGCGTGCCCCTCATGATAGGCCAGATATTGGTTGCGTGCGTCATCCAGCGCGATGCCGTTCCGGGACCGGGACAAATTCATGTACCAGCCCATGAAATCCGATGCATCGCGGATCCGGGTGCGTTTCGCACCTGATCGTCCGGTTGATTTCCGATATTCATCCCATGTACCGTCTAGCACCTGGGCATAGCCATACGCGCTGCTTTGACGGCCTATCGGAATCACGCCCAGAACGTAACGATGCGGGGTGCGCGCATTTCTGTCAAACCGGCTTTCCTGATAAATCGTGGCCATCTGAACATGAATCGGCACACCCCATTTCCGCTCAGCGGCGCGGAATGCTTTGAGGTATTTGGGTTTCTGTGACAAAATACTGCAGGCATTGTCCAGATTGCGAGGTGGCACTTTGTGCCCACTGCTGCACGACACAAGTACAAGCAACAAAAGTATACCTGCCAAGAATGAAGGTTTCATGTCTGCTTTGCCTATTTTTCGCCAGATTAGCAAAAACATGTCTGTGCAAGAATTATATTGCGGAATCTGTCAGTGGTAACCGGTCCAGTGCCCCCCTTGGCAGCTGTTGAACGGGGGTGCACGAAATGTTTTCGTGAATGTGATATCTTCTTGTTGGACAAGGTCTATTTGTTCAGCCTACAATCCAGGTTCAGGGGCGAATTAGATACATGCACACGATACGCGCGAAATATAATCTTGGGCAAATCGTCCGTCATCGCAAACACCCGTTCCGGGGTGTGGTGTTTGATGTCGACCCGGAGTTCGCCAATACCGAAGAATGGTATGAGGCAATCCCAGAGGATAGTCGCCCCAAAAAGGAACAGCCATTCTATCACTTGTTAGCTGAAAACGATCAGTCCTATTATATCGCCTATGTGTCGGAGCAGAACCTGGTCGCTGATTATTCGGGCGAACCGGTGGGTCACCCGGATATTCCAGACATGTTTGGCACGTTCCGGGACGGGTCATACAGTCTGCATTTTCAGCTGAACTAGTAGCCCAGTGCACAGCCATCCTTGCGGGCGTCGCTGGCCCCCACCAACACGCCAGACGGCAGAATGCCGATGGTTTGTGCCCCGCCAATGGGCGTATCGGGGACCACAACGTCATGTCCCTTGTCTGACAGGGCTTGCCGGACCGCGTCGGAATAGCCGCGTTCAACCTTGGTCACGCCCCCGTCGTGAAACGACCGTGGGGCGTCGATGGCAGCCTGTGGGTCCATACTGAAATCGATCAGGTTGCTGACAAACCGTGCATGGCCGTTCGCCTGATAGGCAGCACCCATAACCCCAAAGGGCATGGTCGTACCTGATGATATTTTCAAAAAGGCGGGAATGATTGTGTGCATTGGCCGCTTGCCACCACCATATTCGTTCGGGTGGCCCGGGATCAGGTTGAATCCGGACCCGCGATTATGTAGCAGGATGCCAAATTTGTCGCTGGCAATGCCAGATCCGAAGGCGTTGAAGATCGAATAGATCAGCGACACCGCCATCCGGTCACGATCAACAACGGTGATATAGATTGTCTCCTTGTGTACGGTTTCGGACGCTTGGGTGGGGGAGGCCATCGTGCGATTCGGGTCGATCAGTGCGGCCAGGGCCACGGCGGTGTCCATAGATATCATATGATCCAACCGCGTGGTGTAACCGGCATCCGCTATGAACCTGTTCCGCGCGTCATAGGCCAGTTTGGCAGCCTCTGCCTCGACATGGACACGTTCGGCACCGAACGGATCCATTGCAGCGATTTCGAACTGTGCAAGGATGTTCAGCATCAGGATCGCTGTTGCGCCTTGGCCGTTTGGTGGATGTTCGATCAGGTCCACACCTTTGTAGCTGCCCATCATGGGATCGGTCGAGGTGGCGGAGGCGGTCGCAAAATCCTCCATGCCGCGAAATCTTCCAGACTGTGCGCGCCGCCCAGCTTTTGCAGGGTGCTGACCATATCCTCAGCAATTTCGCCGGTATAGAACGCGTCGCGCCCCGACGCGGCGATCCGGCGCAGAACGTTTGCTTGCAAGGGCAGGCGGAACATGTTGCCCTCTTTTGGCACTGTGCCGCCGACCAGGTAATGGTTCAGCGCTGTATCTTGCAAAATGTCGGCTGCGCTGGCCCAATCAAACGCGACCCGCGCGGCGACAGGCACACCAGACGCTGCATACTTGATCGCCGGGGCCAGAATGGCGCCCAGCCCGATACGGCCTTCGGTTTCAGACAAATGACAAAACGCATCGATGGCACCGGGTATGGTGACTGAATGGGGATTGCCCGGCGGTATCGTTTGCAACCCCTGGTCCCGCAAATCATTGGCTTGCGCGCCCGCAGGTGCGCGGCCCGCTCCGTTGAGACCGCGAATTGTGTCGTCGCCCGCGCGCGTGTAAAGCACGAAACAATCGCCACCGATGCCAGTCATTTGCGGTTCGCAAATGCCCAGCAGTACCGCGCCGCAAATCGCCGCATCCATCGCATTTCCGCCGCGTTTGAGAATGTCCAGCGCCGCTTGTACCGCCAATGGATGGGATGTTGCCACCATCCCGTTTTCGGCCCAGACAGAGGACCGGCCCGGCATATGCAAATCGCGCATGTCTGCCCTTTATCACGTTACAGGAGGGAGTCTAGCACACCCGCGCCGGATTGCCAACGCCATGCGCCGGGGCGTTGTTGTGACAAGTATGCTGGAAACACCGTCTCGGTCTCGCGCACTGGGTGGGGGCTAGATAACGCGGCGTTAAGAACAAGTATAGCGGATGTTTCTGGCGTGATTACAGCGCACTTGTGATCTTTTCACGGTAAGCCGGAAAACCGGGCCGTCGCCGACCCGGGATGGGGGGATTCGCAGGGTCGAAAGGTTGGGATTTCCGCCCCGTTTGTACTGTGGACTCGGCACTAGGCTGTGGATCAGGAACCAGCCGAATCCGCCATCGGGCCAAGCAGCACATGCTATGTCCAGCTTGGCTACGCGACCCGGTGGCGGGGTCAGGCCCGAAAAAGGCAGTTCATTGCCACGCAGACAAACGATCAGATCACCGGCGTGCATTCGCTCGCACGCCCAGCGGCGCTTTGTCAACCCGATCCGGAGGGGAACGGGTGAAGCCGTCCCCGCGCGTACCGGAATTCAAATCGCCCTCCCTCATGCGGCGTTAATGGGATGTGTCGGAAAACACATCATCCAGCGTAGGAAACAGGCGAAACACCGTGTCCTTCCGGGTCAGCCGGAGCACCATGTCATCTGTAGAGGGGGTCAGAGCCACCAGATTCAGCTGCCGGTTGTTTTATTGCTCCATGATCCTACCCGGCCTGCTGGAATCCACAAAATCCACGGATGACAGGTGAAAAATCACCCGCGCCGCATTGATATTCCGTTTCGCCGTGCACGTCATTCGTGAACTTGATCACAATCTGTGCCGCATGCACCGTGCTGCTTTTCAGATCTATTGCCTGCGCTTGCCAAAATCAAATCGGGGCAAAGGGTAGACACCAATGATCACCATGCAGTATGCAACTGCGGTATTGCAGGGTAGAGGACGGATGAAGGATGTGATCGATGTGATCATTGCGGGTGCTGCCCGTACGGCGATGGGCCGATTTCAAGGCATGTTTGACGGCATTCCGGCGGCTGATCTGGGCGGGGCCGCCATCCGTGCCGCGCTGGACGGGGCCGGAACACCGATGGTGGACGAGGTGCTGATGGGTAATGTCCTGCCCGCAGGTCAGGGTCAGGCACCAGCACGCCAAGCCAGCTTTGCCGCCGGTCTGGGTGAGGAGGTTCCGGCCACAACCCTGAACAAAATGTGCGGATCGGGGATGAAGGCCGCGATGGTCGCCTTTGACCAGATCGCGCTGGGTGCCCGGGACGTGATGGTCGCAGGTGGGATGGAGAGCATGACAAACGCCCCGTACCTCTTTCCCAAGATGCGCGGTGGGTCCCGGATCGGGCATGGCCAGGTCATCGACCATATGCTCCTGGACGGGTTGGAAGACGCCTATGACAGAGGCCGCCTGATGGGTACCTTTGTCGAGGATTGCGCTGAGAACTATCAATTCACGCGAGATGCCCAGGATGACTATGCGCTGACCTCTCTGTCGAACGCGCTGGCGGCCCAATCCAGCGGCGCGTTTCAGGCAGAAATTGCACCCTATACCGTTCCCTCGAGCACAGGCGACACAGTGGTATCGGCGGATGAGCAGCTCGGCACCGCAAGGCCCGAAAAAATCTCGACGCTGAAACCGGTGTTTCGCAAGGATGGCCCGGTGACAGCGGCCAACAGCGCATCAATTTCGGA
>JACOMT010000083.1 GCA_014623385.1 Paracoccaceae bacterium | reverse complement strand
TGGAACGGGTTTTCCAATCCATTGTTGTCATCCCCGTCATCGACGCGCGCTGTAAAGGCCGGGGCGCTGACGCTGCCCGTGTTCTGATAATAGCGGAGGTCACCAGCTTTGTTCCCCGCGACGAGGTCGAGATCGCCGTCACCGTCAAGATCGACAAAGGCGGGGGAAGCGAAACCCTCACCCCCCACATTGACTCCATGGAGTGGATTTTCCAACCCATTGTTGGCATTTCCGTCATCGGTGCGTGCTGTGAAGATTGGGGTGGTCATAGGTTAAACTCCTAAAAACTTGGTTCGCCCGGCTGGTTCGCCCGGCATTTTCAGAGACTCATTTAATTACAGCCTGCCCAGTATGCAAGCCCGAATTGGCGGGGGCCAGAAAAAAATCGACTGAATGCCCGGGCAAGATTTCGCGCCCCGCGCCCCGCACCCCGCAAGCACCCCGGAAAGCATGGCCCCGGGGTGGGTATTGGGCCTCAGCCGAACAGGAAATCATCCACCGTCAGCAGCGTATGATCCACCCCGGTGAGGGTCAGGGTACCACCGTCCAATGTCACCACCACATCGGCGGCACTGTCGGCAATGGTCAGGTCAGCGAAACCGGTGTTCGCCGCCGTGATCCGCAGCATATCGGTACCATCCTGGAAATCGGTGATGGTGGCACCATCAGTTGACATCCAGGCTGCTGCCCAATGAAGTGGTATCCAAATTATCACTGCTTGTATCACTGCTTGTGCTGCACTCTCGCCATGACCATCAAGAGCAACAGGATCGGCCCCGCAATCCATCAATTCCCGGGCAACAATTACAGGTACAGGGCAATCCTGCCTAAATCACTGGCGATCCCCCAGCGGAACCCATGCGCGCATGTCGGGTCCGTTATAGAGTGTCAGAGGCCGGATCAGGATGTTCTGGCGTTGCTGTTCAACACATTGAATGATCCATCCCGGCATCCGCCCAATGGCAAAGATCGGGACATACAGGTCCATAGGAATGCCGTGCAGCTGGTAAATCACGCCGGAATAGAAATCAACGTTTACGTTCAACCCATGACGGGTGTAGGGCTTCATCGCCTCGACCACAGCCTGCAGGATTTCATACCATTCCGGTGCCCCCATTTCCTGGCCCAGTTTGCGCACGCCTTCGCGCATGTGGCGGGCGCGGGGGTCTTCGGTGCGATATACACGGTGGCCAAAACCGGTCACTGCCTCGCGATTGCTGCGTTTGGTTTTGACATAGGCGGCGGCCCTGTCCGGCGTGCCGATCTCATGCACCATTTTCATGACATCCTCTGCCGCACCGCCATGGGCGGGGCCCGCCAGTGTTGACAGTGCCGTCACAATAGCACCGTGCAGATTGGCCTCGGTCCCCACGGTCACCCTTGCGGCAAAGGCCGAGGCATTGGCCCCGTGTTCCGCATGAAGGATAAAATCGACATCGGCCAGTCGGGCGGCATCGTCAGATGGTTTTTCGCCCTTCAGCATCCACAGCCAATTGGCCGCATGGCCCAGCGTCGGATCAGGTGCCACAGGCGCGCGGCCATTGCGGATGGCCTCATGCGCGGCGATCAGCGTCGGCAACTGTGCCGTCAGTTTCAACCCGTTGCGAATGAATGCCGCTTCCCCCGCCGCCTGGCTATCAGCATCCAGCGCGGCCAGGGCCGACACGGCAGAGCGCAGGACGTCCATGGGGTGGCCGTGATTGCATATGCGGATGATATCCAGTGCGGCATCCGGCACAGCGCGGTGGCGGCGCAATTCGGCATCGAACGCGGCCAGCTCGATGGCGTTGGGCAGGTTCCCGTGGATAAGCAGATAGCATACCTCTTCGAATGTGGCATGAGTCGCCAGATCGTGGATCGAATAGCCACGATAGCTCAATTCTCCTTTGGCACCGTCGATATGGCTGATGCCGGATCTTTCAAAATAGATACCCTTTAAGCCGCGATTGATCTTGACGTCTGAGGTCATCACTGTCTCCCTTGCACCCCGATGGAGGGCAGATGTCGGTATTTGATAGAGCGCTGGCCGCCGCCCAAGAACGACCGGCGCGCGTGGTATTCCCCGAGATGGACGAGCCACGCATTGCCGAGGCGGCAGAGTGGTTGCGCGCGAAAAAGGCGGCGGTGCCGTTGGCCTGTGACGGCCCGACCAACGCCCAGATGGCGGTTCTGGTCGATGGGCGCGAGGTCAAGGAGGGCGTGGCGTGGCGCATGCTGTCGCGGCCCATGTTCCAGGCCGCGGCCATGGTCGCGGCAGGCGAGGCGGATGCCATGGTCGCGGGTGCCGTGACGGCGACGCGCCGGGTGATCGAGGCGGCGTCGATTGTGATTGGCATGGCCGAGGGCGTCACGGTGCCGTCGTCGTATTTCCTGATGGTGTTTCCCGACGGGCGCGAGATGATCTGGGCCGATTGCGCGGTCAATGTGATGCCGGACGCGGCCGAATTGGCGGATATCGCGCGGGCCTCTGCAGCGTCTGGCACGGCCTTGCTGGGTGAGGCGCGGGTCGCCCTGTTGTCGTTTTCAACGGGGACAAGCGGCGCGGGCGAGAGCGTTAAACTGGTACGCGCGGTTGCCGAGGCGACCGGGTATCCGGGTCCGGTACAGGCTGATGCGGCGCTGAACGCGGCAATTGCAGAAACCAAGGGAATCGCTTGCGGAAACGCGAATGTGTTGATCTTTCCGGATCTGAACGCCGGGAACATCGCGTACAAGCTGGTCCAGGAATTGTCAGGCGCGCAGGCGGTTGGCCCGCTATTGCAGGGCTTTGCCGGACCGGTCTGTGATCTGTCGCGCGGGGCGAGCCCCGACGATATCGTGGCGGCGACCGTTCTGACTGTGGCGCGGAATGCGGGGCTCATGACATCCTCATGAGGCCAAGCGCCTCCTTGGCTATCATGCGCTCTTCTTGCGCGGGGACAACCCAAATGGCGATTTTCGAGGTTTGCGCATGGAGACGCGCGGTGCGGCGATGATTGGCGTCAGGGTCCATGCGGACACCGGCCCATTCCAGTCCGCGCAGAATGCGGGCGCGGACACCCACGGCGTTTTCGCCAATCCCGCCTGTAAAAGCGACTGCGTCAATGCCCTCCATGGCGGCAATGAGCGAGCCTGCGTGGCGGAGCGACCAATAACAGAAATGTTCGATGGCAAAGGCACTGTCGGCAGATGGGTCCAGTATGAGTTTCCGCATGTCGGATTTGCCGCCCGACAGACCCAAAAGCCCGCTTTCATGATTGAGGATCGCCTTGGTCCGATCAAGCCCGTTTTCTTCGACAAGCCGCAAGACCGCATTGGCATCGATCCCGCCCGAACGCGTGCCCATGGTCAGTCCGTCAAGCGGCGAATAGCCCATGGTGGTGGCGATGGATTTGCCGTTGAGGATAGCACAGAGGCTGGCCCCATTGCCAAGATGGAAGGCCAGAAGGCGTGAGGGCAGTGCCTCGCCCGAGACTTCGGGCAGCGTTTCCACCAGCGACGCATAGCTGAGACCGTGAAAGCCATAGCGGCGAATGCCCCTGGTTTCCATCATCCGGGGGATGGCATAGCGGGTTGCGACATCGGGGTTGGTTGCGTGAAACGAGGTGTCAAAGCTTGCAAATTGCGGCAGGTCCGGCGCGGTCTCGGCCAATGTCTGGATGGCCGTCAGATTGTGCGGGTTGTGCAAGGGGGCCAGCGGCGAGCAGGCACCGATTTCAGCCATGACATCAGCATTCACCCGCATCGGCGCGGTCAGCTTTTTGCCGCCATGGACGACACGGTGGGCTGCGGCAGCCAGAACTGTAGCGGGAACCCCCCGATCATCGAGCGCATCTAACACTGCCGTAAGCGCGGCACGGTGGTCGACCAGCGGGGCCATCTTGCGATTACCTTCAACCTCCAGAAAACCGGCATCGCCGATTTCGGCGGCGATTCCATGAATCTGTTGCTCAAGTGCGGGGGAAAACAGCGCGAATTTGATCGAGGACGATCCCGCATTCAGAACCAGTATGGCGCTGCTTTCCGTTAAAGGCTTATGCACTTTGTTCATGACCTATCAGCATCCTGTATGTCATGCGGGTCTCCGAAGGATCAAAATGCGTAGATTGCGTACATATGGTAGCTTCTGAACAACATGCATAAGCCTTTTCTGTTATGCCCCTGGTAGCACGGGACCGTATCGGCTGCATCTGCTAACGCCACCAGCCCGGTCGGCATGACAACACAACACAGCTTACACCTGATGGTGTTGAACAGGCTGTCGGACAGGCTGTCGTCATAGTCGCGGGCCTTGGCTGTCATGCCCGGATACAAGGAACCCTGCACCTGCCCTGTTCAGCACAGGCATCCAATCGGCGCGCGTGCCGATCCCCGTGCCACCGGGAAAAAGATGCGGGGAAAAGACGGTTGTCTGGTAGCGTTCCCTGGCTGCCGCCAATGTGGCCGCCAATGTGATGGTACATCCTAAGATACATCTCTGGTGTCGCCTTGTTCAGATCGCCGGGCCCGTGGGGATATGGATGAGGGGATATGGATGAGGGGATATGGATGAGGGGATATGGATGAGAAAACGGCACATTGCACCCTACCCTTGTGCCCATGACCTGGTTCATACCGTCTGTGGGCGCATGTCATTCGCCGAAATGCCCGCCACTTTGACGGGCTTTTTCATCGCGTCGCGGCGGAAGGGTTCGCCTAATTCCTGATTTATCATAGCCTCGATCAGCGTGGTTTTGCCATGCTGCATCTGGTCCTTGATCGCGGTGTTCAGCGCATAGGTCAGCTCATTCATGGTGCGCGCGACAACCCCTTTCAGACCACATGCCTGGGCGATTCCGGCATAGGATACACTTTCATCAAGCTCTGTACCCACGAAATTGTCGTCGAACCAAAGGGTCGAGTTCCGTTTCTCGGCACCCCATTGGTAGTTGCGGAACACGATCTGGGTGATGCCGGGCCATTCGCACCGTCCTATAGCGGTGAGCTCGTTGACCGCAATGCCAAAGGCACCGTCGCCGGCAAAGCCCACAACGGGGACATCCGGACAGCCGATCTTGGCACCGACAATCGAAGGCAGGCCATAGCCGCAGGGACCAAACAGGCCGGGAGCGAGGTATTTCCGACCTTCGTTAAAAGACGGATAGGCGTTACCTATGGCGCAGTTGTTGCCAATATCGGACGAGATGATCGCCTCTTTCGGCAGCGCCGACTGGATAGCGCGCCAGGCCATGCGGGGGCTCATCCAATCCGGTTTGGCGGCGCGGGCGCGTTCGTTCCACGTGGTACCGGGATCGTCATCTTCGTGATCCATCGACGAAAGTTGTTGCGCCCAGCGGGATTTGGTTTCTGCGATATGTGCCTTGCGTTCGGCCCGACCCGCGTCGCCAGCGCTGTCCGCGAGGCTGTTCAGAATGCCGTTGGCCACCTTGGCCGCGTCGCCGACAATGCCCACGGTGATCTTTTTGGTCAGGCCAATGCGGTCGGGGTTGATGTCAACCTGGATTATCCTGGCCTCGGTTGGCCAATATTCCATGCCATAACCGGGCAGCGTTGAGAACGGGTTCAACCGCGTGCCGAGGCAAAGGACCACATCTGCCTCTTTGATCAACTGCATCCCCGCCTTGGACCCGTTATAGCCCAAAGGTCCCACAAACAGAGGGTGAGAGCCCGGGAAGGCGTCATTATGTTGATAGCCAACGCAGACTGGCGCATCAAGCCGTTCGGCGAGCACCTGCGACGCTGCGATACCGCCATCGGACAAAACAACGCCCGCGCCATTCAGGATCACCGGGTTTGTTGCCTCTGACAGAAGGGCGGCCGCGGCCGCGACCGATTTTTCGCCGCCGGGTGAGTGTTCGAATTCAATCGGTTCAGGGATTTCAATATCGACAACCTGAGTCCAAAAATCGCGTGGGATGTTCAGCTGTGCCGGGGCCGAGAGGCGCTTGGCCTGGCTGATCACGCGGGTCAGCACCTCGGCCACGCGGGTGGGGTCGCGCACCTCCTCCTGATAGGCAGACATGTCTTCGAACAGCTTCATCTGTTCAACTTCCTGAAATCCGCCTTGACCGATGGTCTTGTTGGCGGCCTGGGGCGTCACAAGCAAAAGAGGTGTGTGGTTCCAATAGGCGGTTTTGACGGCGGTCACAAAATTGGTGACACCGGGGCCGTTTTGGGCAATCATCATCGACATCTTGCCGGTTGCACGAGTGTACCCATCGGACATCATGCCGGCCGAGCCCTCATGCGCGCAGTCCCAAAAGGTGATCCCGGCCATGGGGAACAGATCCGAGATCGGCATCATAGCCGAGCCGATGATGCCAAAGGCATGTTCGATCCCATGGCGTTGGAGCGTTTTTACAAAGGCTTCTTCGGTCGTCATTTTCATGCGTGAGGCTCCTCTTGGGTTCGGCGACAGGGCCGGGGTATTGCCCAGCCTGTAACTGGCAGGATACGCGGCGATATGACCCCAAGTTAGGTCCAGTTTCCAGGCCCATCTAGGTCCAAATCATCCGGACGCGGAAATCGCTGCCGCGATTTGCCGTATTCCGGGTTCGATCCGCGGTTCCGGGATGGAAGAATAGGCAAGCCGATAATAGGCCGATGCAGCCTGATCCGGATCGTGAAAAAACGGCGCACCGGGTTCGATCAGCACGCTTTTTTGCGCNNACGCTTTTTTGCGCCAGCTTTGCAGCGAGCAGATGCAGGTTTTGCCCCGCCGGTGCGCGCATCCAAAAAGATGATCCGCCAAACACACCGCGCCCGGCAACCGTCAATCCGCTGCGCGAAATTGCTGATTCCATTGCGGTGCGGCGGGCCCGCAAAATCGAGCTCATGCGTTTGATCTGGATATCATAATGGCCAAGCGACAGGAAATAGGCCGCAGTCCGCTGAATATGCCCTGGCGGGTGCCGTAACACATTGGCGCGCAGGGCTCTTGCCTCACGGATAAAAGATCGAGAGCCGACCAGATAGCCCAGCCGCAAGCCCGGAAACAATGATTTGGAAAAGCTGCCAACATAGATCACGCGCCCGTCCCGATCCATCGATTTCAGCGCGGGCAAGGGTGATGCCAGAAAGGACATCTCGAATTCGTAATCGTCCTCGACGATCAACGCATCGGTGCGTGCGGCCAGATCCAAAAGGTCACGCCGCCGCGCCCGGGACATTGTCGCGGTTGTCGGCACCTGGTGGCTGGGCGTTACAAAGAGAACATCGGCACCCGGGGGGACCGCATCGGGCGGCAATCCATCCGCATCAACCGGGACCGTGCCGACAGTGGCACCGGTGTGGCACAAAATATCGCGCAGCGCATGATAGCAGGGATCCTCGATCACCGCCGATTTGTCCGGCCCCAACAACAGCCGCGCGGTCAGCCACAGGGCGTTTTGCGCCCCCATGGTGATCAGGATCTCGTCCGGGTGGGCCGATATGCCGCGCCGTGGCAGCGTGCGCCGGGCGATAAAGTCTGTCAACAGCGGATCATCCTGATCATAGTAATCTGTGGTCAGCGAGATGAAATCCTTTTGCCCCAGTGCTTGCACGGCACAGAGCCGCCAACTGGCATGATCGAACAGGGTCGGATCGGTCTGACCATAGATAAAGGGATAGCGGTAATCCTGCCAATTTGCAGGTTTCTGCGGCGTGTCGCCGCCGGTGAACCGCTGGGGGATCGCCCGGTCCCAATCGACGGCATCCTGTTGCCGTCGGGCGGGGGAATAGACCGGTGGTACTGGCGCAGTTTCCGACACAAAATACCCTGATCGCCCTTTGGAAACCAGATAGTCATTCGCCACCAATTCGGTGTAGACCAGCATCACGGTGATCCGGCTAACCCCCAGATGCCTGGCCAATTTTCGGGACGATGGCAATTTTTCCCCGCGATGAAGCCGCCCCGACAGAATGCCTTCGGCAATCATCTGCTGGATTTTGGTCTGCAGGGTGCCGGGGGCGTCGGGGTCCAGGAAAAAGGTGTCTACAGCAATGCTCACGAGGTCAGCCTAGGTTGGATCTAGGGACGGTGCAATCTGGGCTTATCGCGATCAGAAGAAAGTTTCGTATCTTATGGAGCATCAGAGAGAACTGTAATAGTCAGTCATAAAGACCGCTGCGTGAGTGCGGGATGTTCGGCGAACGCGTTGATTTGGCCATTCTGTCCGGTCCGCTGGCCTGTTCGCTGGCCTTACATCGGGCAAAACATCGGGCAAAGCGCTTTTGGTGGTCTGTTTACGCGATTGCCACCAGCGCCAGTTGGGCGTTTTGTTCTGGCAAGCCTGAAATATCGGGCCAATTGTCTGTTGGTTCCTTATCCGAATCAGCACCGCCTGTTCGTCAGCAGCCGGAGGTTGAGCATCTTTATCGTGCAACCCTGCATTACCCGGGCTGGAAAAGGCATCAATGCCCTTATGCATTCCCTGATCCCGGCAAAGCATCATCGAATGGGTGCGCGCAAGCGCATACAGGCGCTGAGGGCAACACCGCACCGATAAACCGCCGCATAAAATTCAGCACTGCTTTTGTACCAAAAGGCCGCTCCCCTATGCACGTATTCCTGTCGGTGCAGGTTTTTTGGTTCGGCGCGGTTTTGCCACGCGCGGGCCATTGGCCATTCAGAGGCGGTGACCGAATAGACTACCCGTATCTGTATCGTGTAGCGACCCGTCCGACATGAGCCTATGGCTGCACGGAATGCCGTCGAGTTTGGCCCCCCAGCCGTTCGATAGTCCGGCGGGGATTCGATGATTTGTTTAACGCGCACGGAATCCTCATGGCGATTGCGTCAGACCGATTTGCGATAGTTTTGCGATACTCAGGTGGACCCGGTTCAGGGCTTGTGGCTGGTATGCCCGATCCGTATGACAGGATGTCACGCCCACGGCGCAACGGTGCCATTCTGCCAGCAGAACCAAACGCCAAGCTATTTTCGCAAGATACGGCCCTGTGTCCCCATTAACCGGTGCAATTCGCTATTGGCTGCCGTGGGACACGCAAGACGTGGTCGCTGTGCAATGTCACAGGGTTTGCTCATATGAATCAGCCAAAGACCCGGGTCAGTGCCCCGTCGACCGCATCGGTAATGGTGTCGATGTCGTCAGGTGTCGCGATCAATGCGGGCGAAAAGCACAGCGTGTTGTTGCGCCCCGGCACGGACCGATTGGTGACGCCGATTATGACACCTTGGGCCATGCAATCGGCCACAACCGCCTGGGCCTGTTTTTCAGCGATGGGATCACGGCTGTCACGGTCGGCGACCAGTTCGGCACCACAGAAGAGCCCCTTTCCTCGCACATCGCCGATTTCGTCGTGTTTTTCGGCCAGCACCCGCAGGTTGTCGATCATCCGCGCACCCATTTCGGTGGTGTTATCCAGCAAATTCTCATCCTCAATGATCCGCATGTTTTCCAGTGCTGCCACCGGGCCCGCCGTGCAGCCGCCAAAAGTCGATATATCGCGGAAATAGTTCATCGGATCGTCGGCATTGTCCTTAAATCTGGTGAACACGTCTTCGGTGGTCACCAGACAGGCGATGGCAGCATAGCCGGAAGCGACACCCTTGGCCATTGTCACCATGTCGGGTTTCACGCCATATTGCTGATAACCGAACCAGGTGCCGGTACGCCCGACACCACAGACAACCTCGTCAAGGTGCAGCAGGACATCGTATTTTGTGCAGATTTCTTGCACCCGTTCCCAATATCCTTGCGGCGGAGTGATGACGCCACCGCCTGCGGTGACCGGTTCCAGGCACAGCGCGCCAATCGTATCCGGCCCCTCGGCCAGAATCACCTGTTCGATTTGGTCGGCAGCCCATTCGCCATAGCGTTCCACTGGTGCGCCGTCCTGTTCGTGGCGACGGTATTCCAGGCAATGCGGTACGCGCACGAACCCCGGGGCAAAAGGGCCGTAATGGGCATTACGTTCGTCCTGACCACCGGCCGAAAGTGCCCCGATGGTGGTACCATGATAGTCGCGGTCGCGATACAGTATCTTGTATTTTTTGCTGCCATGTTTTGCATGGGCGATCTGGCGCACCATTTTAAAGGCTTTCTCGTTAGCCTCTGAGCCTGAGTTGCAGTAATAGACACGGCTGAGACCCGGCATCTTTTCGACCAGCTTCTCGGCGAATTGGGCACCCGGGACCGACCCGGCGGCCCCGGTGAAATAGTTCATGCGCACCAATTGCTCGCGTACGGCGTCGGCAATGCTTTCACGGCCATAGCCCACATTCACGGTCCAAACCCCGCCAGACACTGCATCAATATGCTCTTTGCCCTTTTGGTCCCAGACCCGCATGCCTTTGCCCTCGACGATAATCCGGGGATCAGTGCTTTCGAATGGTTTGTGCTGGATCAGATGATGCCATACATGGGCGCGATCCGCTTCGATAATGTGGCTGAGATCGTTATCTTTGAAAATGCTGTTCATAGCGTGTCCTTTCCAATGCACGAAAGCTTGAGCGATGCAGGATGCATCATAAAGGCTACGCGGGACGATGCGCACGAAAAAGCGGCTGCTTATAGGTCCAGTTGACGTATCAAGATATATCCAGACCAGGAGAGTACGGGGGTGTCAGATGTTGCCGAGAGGTAGCGTAACAAATTGAAAATGCGTACCAATTGCCCGAATTGACCGCAAACTGTGGGGCGCGGCCACGAAATGCCCACGAAATGCCACTGTCCGCAAAAAAAACGTTGATTTGGAAATGGCTTATCGACTTGGATAATAGATCATGGTGGCCGCAAGCTGCACAAAGTTATCCGCGTGGGACCAAACCCGCGTCTGCACGAGCCACGATGTTCAACACACGATGTTCAACAAAGGTCCAAAACGGGAGTATGCAATGAATATAAAGACCAAGCTGCTGGGCACAGTGGCTGGCGGTGCGCTGCTGGCAGGCGCGTGCATGGCCAATGCTGAAGAGATCACAGTGGGCTATTTCCTAGAATGGCCCATGCCGTTCCAGTATGCCAAAGTCAAAGGTACCTATGACGAAGAGCTGGGTGTGACCGTGAACTGGGTCAGCTTTGGTGCGGGTACCGCGATGAGTGCGGCCATGGCGTCTGGCGACGTTCAGCTGAGTGTCAGTCAGGGTGTGCCACCGTTTGTGGTTGCCACCAGCGCGGGCCAGGATTTGCAGATCCTTGATGTGGCCGTGTCCTATTCGGAAAACGATAACTGTGTCGTCCGGTCCGAGCTGGAGATCGATAAGGAAAGTGCCGACGAGCTGGCGGGCAAGAAAGTTGCCGTGCCGCTGGGCACCGCCGCGCATTACAATTTCCTGAACCAGATGAACCATTTCGGTGTCGATATCGGGACCATGGAAGTTGTCGACATGGAACCGGCTGATGGGGCTGCGGCCATCTCACAGGGTGTTGTCGACATGGCCTGTGGCTGGGGCGGGGCACTGCGCCGCATGCAAGAGCATGGCAACATCCTGTTGACCGGTGCCGAAAAGGAAGAGCTGGGTATTCTGGTGTTTGACGTCACCTCTGGCCCGGCGGGCTGGGTTGCGGAAAACAGCGAACTGGTATCAGCCTTTTTGCGTGTGACCGCTGAAGCCAACGCAATGTGGGCGGATGAGGCGAACCATGCCGAAATGCTGCCCGTTATTGCCAAGGATGCGGGTATGGATGAAGATGCAACTGTGGCGACTATGGCGACCTTTGTGTTCCCGACAGTCGAGGATCAACTGTCGGCAAAATGGTTGGGTGGCGGTGCACAATCCTTCATGAAAGGCGTGGCCGATGTGTTTGTGGATGCGGGTAGCATTGATGGTGCGCTGGACAGCTATGAAAGCGCAGTCAACATTGGCCCGCTGAGCGCGGCAAGCGGCAGCTGAACTTTATGAAATTGCCTTCGGCCCGTGTGGGCCGGAGGTTGACACCGCCATGCGGTGCGCCATCGCTGAGGTTTGCCGAACAGGATAGGATCATCATGCCGGAACTGGATATCGACGCAATCTCGATGCGTTTCAGCTTGCCGAATGGCGGCTCCGTTCAGGCGCTCAAGGATGTGAGCTTGCACCTTGAAGAGGGCGAGCTGCTAAGTGTGCTCGGCCCGTCGGGCTGTGGCAAAACCACCTTGCTGAACATCGTGGCCGGGTTTCTGACCCCCACCGAAGGCCAGATCGTGATGAATGGCCACGTGGTGACCGGGCCTGTGGCGGAACGCGGGATGGTATTTCAACAGGGTGCCCTGTTTGAATGGATGAGTGTTCGGGAAAACGTGGGCTTTGGCCCGACAATGAAGGGGATGGCCGCCACGGAAAAGATCAGAATCGTGGACAACCTGTTGGAAACAGTCGGTCTGCAGGATTTCAAGGAAAAGGCCGTTTACGAACTTTCCGGGGGTATGCAACAGCGGGTCGCTCTGGCGCGGTGCCTGGCGAATGACCCGGATGTGATTTTGATGGACGAACCTTTGGGTGCTCTGGACGCGCTGACCCGGGAAAAGATGCAATCGCTGGTTTTAAAATTGTGGAAAGAAACCGGCAAAACCATTATTTTGATCACTCACTCGGTCGAAGAGGCCCTGTTGCTGGGCGAGCGGTTGTTGGTGATGGCACCGCGCCCTGGGCGTATTCACCGGGAGTATCGGCTGCCTTTTGCGGATCTGGGTGTGGGTCAGGATCTGCGTGATGTCAAAAAGCACCCCGACTTTGGCATCAAACGCGAGGAGATCCTGGGCATGATATGGGACATGGAAGAAGAGATTATGGGCCGTACGGAGGAACGTGCGTGATCCCATTTCTGATTTATGTCGCGATTTTTATCGTATCATTCTTTGTCGTGAATCGCCTGATTCGGCGCGCGGTGCGCACCGATTTCACATCGCTGAAAACCGTGACCTTTGGCGACGAAAACGCCGTCGTGTCGGACCGCTGGGCCAGTGTCGTGTCGGTTATCACGATATTTCTGCTGTGGGGGATGTTCACGGGGTCGGTGCTGTTGCCGAAATTTCTGCATGTGCCGGGCCCGTTCAAAGGCATTGCAACCTTTGAATACACCGCCGCGACCCCGGACGGGCAAGAAGACAAAGCAACGGTCACCGTGCTGGTGCACCCGATTGACCAATCGGTCGAGGCACCAGAGGTGGAACCGGGCGATGGCTGGGCCAAGAATGACAGCGCCACGGTGGGCGTCTGGCGCAGCGGTCTTATCCGTGTTGACCGCAATGACGAGATGGGCCGGGATGAGGACGCGCGTGTGATCGCCGTAAATGGCGAACCGATTGCACCTGGCGGCGAGGTGATTACCGAATTTGGCCGTGTTGGCATGTCACCCAAAGGCACGCTGAATTTCGAACCCGGCAAGGGCTGGCAGATGGAACCTATCTGGTTGCCCCCGCCAGAGGCGGTAGTTCAGCGGCTGGGGGAAATCGCGCATGAGGGGTACCGGGGCTCCACGCTGCTGGAACATTTGGGCTATTCCCTGTTCCGGGTTATAGTCGGTTTCTTCTTTGGCGCGCTGGTCGGCATTCCCCTGGGCTACGCTATGGGCCTATCGAACTGGTTCCGCGGCTGGTTTGATCCAATTGTCGAATTTATGCGACCTGTGCCACCACTGGCCTTGATCCCGCTGGTGATTATTTGGGCCGGGATTGGCGAATTGGGCAAGATCATCCTGCTGTTTCTGGCAGCCCTCTGGATCATGGCCATTGCAGCCCGATCAGGCGTGTCGGGTGTGCGGATTTCCAAGGTACATGCCGCCTATTCGCTGGGTGCCAGCAAGGCACAGGTGATGCGATACGTGATTGCGCCCAACTCACTGCCGGAAATTTTTACCGGTGCAAGGGTCGCCATGGGGGTCTGTTGGGGTACGGTTGTGGCCGCCGAACTGGTCGCTGCGGAAAAGGGCGCGGGCATGATGATCATGGTCGCATCCAAATTTCAGAACACCGATATTGTAATCATGGGAATCATCCTGATCGGCGTGATCGGCTTTGCTATCGACATGGCCATGCGCTGGGCGGAACGGGTCCTGGTGCCGTGGAAAGGCAAGGGCTGAACTTCCACGCGGTGTTGTGACGGCAGGTATTCTTTGCCCGGTTCGTCGCGCGCATTCGCTACAGTCAACTATGGCAGCTGATGGATGGTGGGTGATGAGAGACTCGAACTCCCGACATCTTCGGTGTAAACGAAGCGCTCTACCAACTGAGCTAATCACCC
>JACOMT010000082.1:7622-8729 GCA_014623385.1 Paracoccaceae bacterium | reverse complement strand
GGGCCGGGAAACGGCCTTCGTACAACACCGCACCGAAGCAACGCGGGGCGCTGTCGATCCGGTTTGATCCGGACATGAACCGGATGTCGCCGCCGAGCAACAAATGTGGTCGTCAACAGCGGTTCAGCGACGCCGCGATTCACGCGATCCAGACGTGTTTGACAACCTTGAAGATCCTGGTTCGGTATGCTGCTCAGGCAGACCGCGGGCTTTGTGGAAAGCCTGTTGCGACTGGCAGGACCGGACGGACATGCCGGATTACGGTACCCTGTGCCGCCGCCGGAAGACGCTGAACGCGAGGTCTGCCTTATCGGGGCGGAACCGGCCCACTGAACCTCCTGACCGACAGCACCGGCATCAAGGCGGAGGGCAAAAGCACCGCGTGGAATGCTCGCAAGCATGGCGGGCCTAAACGCCGAATATGTCGCAAGATAAATATCGGGATCGACGAAGAAAAGCTCGGGAGCCAAGCCGTCAAAATCGCCGGGAGTCATATCGACGATGCGACGGTGCTTATGACACGCGCAAATGCCACGATGCCATTGCCGACCATGGGGCCTGCTGTCATCCCGCCCCGCAGGAACGCCAAGCCGTATCATACTGCGTGGCGACGGGGATACGTTCTACGATTCCTACTATGGCTATGGCGAGAAAACGTTCGACGACGTGAACATCATGCAGAACGGTGACGACGTCGTCATCACATGGGGCACGGATGACAGCGTCACGCTTCGGGACTACGATGCCAGCGCGCTGACGGTGGATGATTTCGATCTATTGGGATGAAGCCATCGGACAGCCGGTGTTTGTGTGGATATTCCGACGGGGCAGGGCGTGTCCGGTTGGCCGAACGGGTAAGTTGAAAATACATCTGATGATACGGTGCTGATGCCGGGGAAGCCATTAAAAGGGAACAGAAAAGCAATAGGGACATAGACAGAACAAACATAACAGCCGGAAAAGGTGCGCATCCGGGGGACAGACGGTGATGATACGCTCGTCGGCACTGAACATCACGAGAACATCAAGGGGCTGGCCGGGAATGACAGGATAGAGAGAGGGGCGGGTGGCCGATGTTATCGACGGCGGTGATGGCCTGGACCGGGT
>JACOMT010000082.1:0-7507 GCA_014623385.1 Paracoccaceae bacterium | reverse complement strand
ACAGGCTGACCGGCGATGACGGCAGCAACCGCTTCCAAGGCGGCTTGGGCGATGACACGCTTGAGGGCGGTACAGGTGCGGACGATGCCAGTTATGCCTCCTCGGACGACGGCGTAACGGGTGAACCTGGCAGATGGCACGGGCCCTGGTGAGGTCGCGCAGGGCGACATGCTGCGCGACATCGAGAACATCCAAGGGTCGGCACGCGACGACACCCTGACAGGCGATCACGGGAACAACCACATCAAAGGCGGTGCGGGGAATGATCGGATTTACGGCTAGGGCGGGAACGACACGCTGTATGGCGATTCAGGGGATGATCTAGTCCACGACGGGGTGCTATTGTCCGATCAGCGGACACTTGAAGCGAACCAGCGGATCGTAACCCTGAGGCCCGATCCCGATACGCCCCAACCCGCGCTCGCGTGTCGGCGAACACCACCGCCAGTCCATTGGTACGTCAATCCTGGTCAGAACGTCTTCTGCACCGATCCGCGTTCGACACGAACCACGCAAAACAGATTCATCAAACCACCTCTGAACGCCTTTCAAGAGCATACAGGGTTGACGGTTTGCCCGCAAGCCTCCAATTATGCAGAGATATTTTGAATGTGATTTCCACTCATTATAATGGCGGGAATGGCTGGCTGAATTTCTCGTGCGTATTTCAAATTTGATCAGCCGTCCATTTCGGATATAGAAACATCCATAATGATGACATTTGCCTTGACAGTGCGGCCCCACCTGAATCGACCGAATGCACAGTATACCTAAGCACCTCTACTTGTCGGCTCGCCATTTTCTGAACAGCCGGTTTATCGGCAACAGCCAGGATGGTTCGTGTCATTTTTTCGACATTAGTTTCCCGTTAGGACCCCCGTAGAATCATCCGTCAGCCCAAGAAACCGCAATTTACAATTGGAACCAGGCTTCTTCTCGAACAGAACGACACGCCCATCGCTCGTCTTATGATCACTGGTTGGCACTGACAGTACGCCCATCCCCCGATGCTTCATTCGCCGTTCGAGTGAAACGGGCATTTGGTCGTAGTGATGGCTGAGATTGGTACGTTTCTCGATCCACACTTGCCTCTTGTGACCAAATCTTGTGACCAAAATACAGGTGGTTCTCAGGCCAGCAGGATCGTTTCGCTCAATGTGCCTTGCATGGCACCCGAACTTGTGCCCAACGCTGCAGCAACCTCAACGTTGTCCGCTAGAGTGCGGCTGACCCAAGGCATCCCAAGCAAGCGCACCAAGTGAACATCCACCCTGAAGGGCTACGCAAGTCTTGGTTCGTTTCGTTCGGCATTTTCATTGTTGAACGCCGTCGGCCAGGAAAATGTACTAGCGACTGTTGTATGCTGGTTCTGCGGAGCTCCCCACCTCTTACTGCTGCGTACATTGGCTCAGAGAGAACGATTGATGTTCCTGCTGTCAACGAAACCAAATGTAGATACAGCACCGATGAATCTACGTCTGCCCGCCATCCATGAAACTGTGCTGTCTTTATGTCGTCTAACTGCGTTTCCACTAATCCATTGAGCACCGATTTTAGGGCATCGGATGCCTGCCGCATCACGTCCGGGTCCCGAAGGATTTGATGGTATACTGTGTTCTCCGTTGCCCATTGGATGTAGCTGTTTACCATTTTCCGTAACCGGTTTAATCCTGGCTTGAGATCATCAGCAGATTTGCTTGCTTCTATCAAACGTTCCACATCAGTTTGTGCAATCTCGCGCAACAGATCCGCTTTCGTTGGAAAGTGGCGCAATGGTGCTGCGTGGCTCACTCCTAAATCTCGTGCAATACCACGGAGGCTGAGTTTTCCAAACCGTGCGCATCCAACATCTGGATTGCCCGGTCTATCAATGCGTTCTTCAAGTCTCCGTGATGATATGGACCGGACACAGTCATCTCCAATGAATGATATTGACAAGGCTAACATTTGCGATGTAGACAACAGCAATATCTACCACTGAATCAGCCATATCAAGTCACTAAACATGAGTGGCGTAGCGTGAGCGACAACACATAATTTCCCGTATAATCGGGATTATCGACGGAGTTTGATACGATGTTCGGATATGCTATTAGGCATTTTACGCTGATTTCTGTCATTCTGTTGGCAGCTTGCCTTCCAGAAGACGACGATGACACTGAAGAAGCCAACGTCACGCCACGCGCGGTGAAAACACTGGTCGCCGAAGCGCGGCCAGCCGTACAGCTTCGTCGCTTCCCATCTGTTCTTGAGCCGCCGCAACTCGTGTCATTGTCTTTCGAAGTTGGGGGCCGGGTTGAAGAGGTAGACCTGCGTGTCGGTCAGCAAGTTTCTGCAGGAGAGCTCTTGGCTACAATTGAGCCGATTGACCTGGATTTGCGGCTGAGCCAAGCGGAAGCCGCGTTGCAAGAGGCGCGCGCAGCGGCAGACAGTGCAGCCAGGGAGGCATCTCGTCAGGAAAAATTGCTAGAGCGAGGGGTTACGACCGGATCTGAAAGGGATCAGGCGGTGGCGGTGGCGGAGCAAACAGAAGCCCGTCTGATCCAATCGCAGCGGAATGTGGACATTTTGCGCAAGAGCCGGTCTGACGCGGATCTGCGTGCTCCGTTTAGTGCCGTCATCAATAGCGTTGATATTCAGGACTTCGTTAGCGTTCAGGCGGGACAACCAGTTGTGACACTCTATCAGGAGGGAACGCTGCAGGCCTCAATTTTGGTGTCTTTTGATGTCGTGCGCGGCCTCAAGATCGGTGATGTGGTCGAGGTTGCCCCCACGGACGGCGACCTAGAGCCGCTACAAGCAACTGTTGCAGAGATTGGACGGCGCGCCCCGGCTGTTTCGTCTTTTCCAGTCATCGTACGAATGAGCAACGCTGACGCCAGTTTGCGCTCCGGTATGGCCGTTGAGGTGCGCGTTGAAACGCACACTGATCCAACGGCGGGGCTTATTCCTTTACCTCTCTCCGCGATCAACACCAACACATCGGGTCCTTTCGAAGGACAACCTCCGTTCCCTGCAGAAGTCTACGTATACGTGGCTGATGATATTGCTGATGATATTGACGGGGGCACGCTGGAAGTTCGCGAAATTTCAGTCGCGGCGGCTGCCGAAAACGAGATTTTTGTAAGCAAGGGGTTAGAAGTCGGCGACCGGGTGGTCACCGCTGGCGTGCCCTTTCTACGACAAGGCCAGCCTGTTCGTTTGTTCCAACCCGACGCAACCGGGGGTGAATAATGTTCAACCTCACCCAGTTCGGCTTGCAAAGAAGCCGCGTGACCGTGTTGATGATGCTGATCATCCTCGCCATCGGTTTCGTTTCCTACGTCAACTTCCCCAAGCGCGAAGACCCGGCCATCACAATCCGAACTGCGCTCGTATTCGCCCAGAACGCCGGTTTGGATTTGAACCAGCTTGAACAACTGGTGGCAGAACCAATTGAAGAAGCAGCTCGTGCCATCCCGGGCATTGACGAAGTGCGCACTCAACTTACCGGCGGTGCGGTGATCATACAGATCGATGTGAAAAATGCGGTCCCGGAAGAAGATTTAACTCAGGTCTTTGACGACATCCGCAACGATGTGAACGACCTTGCGCGCTCGATGCCCGACGGCACAATCGGACCGGTCTTCAGTGCCAGTTTCGGGGATGTCGCTGTTGCAACCGTTGCAATTACTGGTGCCGGGTTTCCCCTGGCAGAAATCGAAGATGCGGCGACGGAGCTGCAAAATCGTTTCTATACCTTGGACGAAGTCTCTGCGGTTGACCTGTACGGCGTGCAACGCGAAGTGATCACGCTTGAAATTGACCGGCAGCGCCTGGCGGCCATGGGCACAAGCATTGGCCCGATCGTATCTGCGTTGCAGGGCCAGAACGTTCGGTTGCCAGCGGGGTCTATTGTGAGCGACGGGTATCGTATCCCGCTGCGCGCCACGGGTGACCTTCGCACGCTGGATGACATCGACAATCTTCTTATCGAGATACCCGAACTTGGACTCATCCGCCTGGGAGATCTGGTGAATGTTCGGCGCGGGTATGAAGATCCGCCAAGCGCACCGATATACCAAAATACTGCGCCGGCCGTTCTGGTTGCTGTGGAGATGGCGGCTGACGAGGACATCACGGTTCTTGGCCCCAGGCTCGAAGCGGTTGTCGCTGCGTTTCAACAGGATCAACCGATTGGAATTGAGGCACATTTTTCAGCCTTCCAGCCAGATATAGTGTCCGAATCCGTGAATGGTGCGCTGATCAACATGGCGCAGACTTTCGTGGTGGTCCTGGTCGTCATGCTGCTGTTCATGGGCTGGCGAGAGGCCATGATCATCGCCGCGATTGTCCCCTTTGCCGTGAGTTTCGCCTTCGCATTGATGGGACCGCTCGGCGTGGAGCTGCAGCAGGTCTCGATTGCGGCGATTATCATCAGCCTTGGTCTGCTCGTCGATAATGGCGTTGTGATCGTTGAGGACATGCAGCGGCGCATCCGAGAGGGGGCGAGTCGGCACGATGCTGCGCTGGCGGCCGGGGGGCAGTATACGTTGCCATTGTTGATTGCCTCCACGACGACGGTGGCTGCTTTTCTGCCTTTATTTCTGCTTGACGGGACCGAAGGTCAGTACGGGTATTCCCTGGGCATGGTGGTGCTTTTGATGCTGGTTGGGTCGTTTCTGTCGGCATTGTACCTGCTGCCCCGATTGGCCGTATGGTTCCTGCCGAAGCCAAAGGCCGATAGATTAAAAAAACGTGGTATCTTCGGCGTTTTAAGCGATGGGTACGGCAGTCTCGTTCAGTTCACACTCAGGGCTCCCTATCTGGTGATCCTCCTGTGCATCGGGCTGATCGTCGTCGGTGGCAGGAATATGGGCAATGTAGACAATCAGATGTTTCCGCTCTCGGAGCGGGCCCAGTTCCTCGTCTACATGGATCTGCCGCGCAGCACGGACATCTCGGAAACGACAGAGACCTCGGTTGCCTTCTCGGAATGGTTGAAAAACGAGAACGAAGAGGTGACGGGCGTCACGGCCTTTATCGGCAGCGGCGGCCCGCGGTTCGTGCTGTCGCTTGATCCCGCTGACGCTGACCCGGCCTCTGCCTTTATGGTGGTCAATACGACGGACTTCGATGGCTCTACGCGGGTTATCGAGAGATCTCGTGCTCACGTTTTGCAGACCTTCCCGAATGCAGATTTCCGGATGAAGCGCTTGGCAATGGGCGGCCGCGAACCCGGCGTCGACATCATCATCTCAGGTCCCGATGGCAACCAGTTGCTAAGCGCAGCACACGAGATCCAAACCGGCTTCGCAAGCGCGCCTGGCATCGTTCAAAACCGGAACGACTGGGGGGCCAGGATATTCGAAGGACAGATTGTCATTGCCCAAGACCGGTTGCGCGCCTACGGGCTGAATACCCAAGATGTCTCAAATGCTCTCAACGGCTTCTTTGACGGCACACAAATCAGCACCTTCCGTGAAGGCAATGATCAAGTTCCGATTGTTCTGCGCGGGAACGATACAGGCCGCGAAAGCTACGCGGCAGTCTCCAACGCGATTGTCGAAGCAAACGGGCAGCCGCTCTCTCTGGATCAGTTTTCCGCCTTGCGCCCGTCGCTGGAGTTCTCGAACGTGCGACGGGTTGACCAGAGGCGAACGATCACCGTAGCGGCGATCTCCGAAGCCATGACAGCCTTTGATCTTTATGATCACATCGAACCTACATTGGTGGAAGTTCAAGAGCGCCTGGGTCCCGGGTATCGGATCGAAATTGGCGGAGAAATTGGTGACTCGTCCGAGGTCCGCGAAAAACTCGGCGCAGGCTTCCCCTTTGCGATCGCCGTCATGCTCATTGCCCTGATGATCCAGTTCAACTCGTTCCGACGGGTCGGGATCACATTGCTCTCGGTGCCGCTGGTCATTGTCGGGGTTCCACTGGCGCTTCTGTCAACGGGTCAACCGCTCAGCTTCTTTGGTACACTCGGCCTGATTGCGCTGTCAGGGATTATCATCAACAACGCCATCGTGATGATCGATCAGATCGACATCGAACTTGAGAAACGGCCATTGAATGATGCGATTGTGGAAGCCGCAAAAAAGCGGTTCCGTCCGATCCTGCTGACGTCGATGACGACGGTCTTTGGCCTCATTCCGATGGCCACGACAGGTGGGGCGCTGTGGGAACCTATGGCGACGTTGATGATCGGAGGATTGGGGATTGCATCCGTGCTAACCCTGTTTTGGGTCCCGGCTCTCTATCGCATGCTCCTTCCGCGCGCCGGGCAAGCTGTCTAAGAATACCAAAAGACAGGAGCGGTCAACATGTTGGTGCAATTCTCGCTGGGTCTTATCATGACCGCGCTTACGATAGCGATCGGAGCCGTAGCGATTGTCGTCGGCGGAGAGCCTCTTCGTCGTAGACGAGCACAGCTATCTGGCGAAAACCACCTTGTCCATCACATAGTGGCAATTACCTTGGTGGCGAGCGTGTTGGTCATTGCGATGCTGCTCATCATGTTGCTTTGGGCGATGCTTCTGGTGGGGCTGGGTATCTTTCCTGAGTTCGAGCTGGCGCTTTATTTTTCGATGATCTCATTTACCACGCTTGGTTTCGGAGACGTCATCCTACCGGACGAATGGCGGCTCCTTGCAGGGTTCATTGCCGCTGATGGCTTTTTTATCTTTGGTTTAAACACTGCCTTTGTTTTTGAAGTGTTTCGACGTCTTCGAGAAATAAATATGGATGGCTGAGGCACCGCCTCTGTCAATCACGACCTGATCGGGCCAGCCATTGTTGCGGATCGTGCCCGTGAAGAAAGCCGTCGCGGCGTCTTCATCACGGGTCTCGGACAGCATGAAAAAGACCTCTGCATAAATTTGGAGGATTGCGGACAAACCATCAACCCGGTATACTGTTAAGAGGCGTTCAGGGGTGGTTTCAGGTACCTGTTTTTGCGTGGTTCGTGTCGAACGCGGTTCGGATCGGCGCAGATGACGTTCTGTGACCAGGATTGACGCCCTCATGGGCTGACGGTGGTTTTCGCTGACATGCAGCTGGCATGCAAGCGCGGGTTGGGGCGTACCGGGATCGGACCTCGGGGGTATGATCCGTTGGTCCGCTTCAGGTGTCTGCTGATCGGGCAGAGGTATCCCAAAGCTGGTGCGGGTACCCTCAACTGCGGTTGGATTTCATGCTGTGTTGCGGTTTCGACCTCTTTGCACTTGTGTCCGATGAGACGACCCGTTGCCGTTTCGCAACCCACGGTGATCTTCTGGCCAAGGTTTGCCGTCAGATCGAGGATCATGGGCTGAGGCGGTGCAAAGTCCCCCCCCCGCCCCGGCAGCCATTTCAGTGTCAACACGCAAGTGCGGTGGGTCAGGAAAGGTCCGAAGCGTGCGCCGAGCTACAAGATGACAGCCAATGGCTTTGCCCGCCCGGACGAGGTCCGGATGAGAAAAGTTTCATCGACAGGGTCCACACCACACCTGCGAACCGGGCCAGGAGACTCGAGTTCGATACCATG
>JACOMT010000081.1 GCA_014623385.1 Paracoccaceae bacterium | reverse complement strand
CTCACGCGCATTCCGCCTGCAGACCTGGTAAAGGTTTTTTCCAATGAACGTTAAAGTTTGGGCTGCTTTGTTCCTGCTGATCTTGCCCGGTGGTTTGACAGCCCAGGGCTTTGCCGGGCTGGGCACAAAGGCAGAGGGGTTTGCCCTGCCCGACCCTGCCCACATATTTGACTTTCCCGCCGATCACGGGGCGCATCCGGACTATCGCCTCGAATGGTGGTACCTGACCGCCAATTTGCAGGGTATCGATGGTCGCGCCTATGGCGTGCAATGGACGCTGTTCCGCTCTGCGCTCGCGCCCGAGGCCGGAACCGGCTGGTCCAGCCCCCAGATTTGGCTGGCCCATGCGGCCCTAACCACGCCAGAAGCACATTTTGTCGATGAACGCCTGTCACGCGGCGGCGTGGGCGTGGCCGGGGTGACCGCGACCCCGTTTCGGGCATGGATGGATCATTGGTCCATGACCTCGGATGCCACCGAAGGGGACGCGCTGGACAGCCTGGCGTTGCGCGCGGACGGGCCCGGCTTTGCTTATGATCTGAAACTGATCGCGGATGGCCCCCTGATTTTTCATGGTGACGCCGGGTTTTCAGTCAAATCCCGCGAAGGTCAGGCCAGCCATTATTATTCGCAACCGTTCTATCGCCTGTCCGGGTTGATCACATTCGACGACACCCGGGTCGCCGTCACCGGCACTGCATGGCTGGATCGCGAATGGTCCAGCCAGCCCCTGGCCGCCGATCAATCCGGGTGGGATTGGTTTGCGCTGCGCTTTGATACCGGGGACAAGATGATGGTCTTTCGCCTGCGGGATACAGAGGACGGGTATCGGTCAGGCACCTGGATTTCTGCGGATGGCACCACCGCCACGCTGTCGCACAATCAGATACGTATGACCCCGCTGGACCATGTCCACATCGCCGCACGGCAGATCCCGGTGCGATGGACGGTCACAGTCCCGTCTCGCGATGTGCACGTGACCGTGGCCGCATTGAACCCGCACAGCTGGATGGATACCTCGATTCCGTATTGGGAAGGCCCCGTAACCTTGTCCGGCAGCCATCCCGGCCACGGGTATCTGGAAATGACGGGATATTGAGTGCACCGCCCTAATTCCTAGCATTAGCCAGGAAGACCCTGAAAACCGGCACACACATGCGGCTAAATCATCAACGGCCCCGGCCTACTACCCGACCGACTATGGCAAAAATAGGACCAGGGGGCCAGCCCGCAAATGCAACCGGCCCTGTTGCGCAACACAGATCGTCATCAAGGCAATGCCTCTGTTTGTTCACCAACGCCTTGTCGTGCAAATGTGCCCAGCTGAACCAGGACCGGTGTTGTTCGATGCATGTTCTGGATAACCAAGGCCACGCTGCGAATCCGGCTGACCGGCGTCTGTGAAATGCCAATCAATACCGCTGCCTGTGATGTTCGGTCAAAATGACCCCAATCACGCCCGCAATCCGATCCCATCCTCCAATCCCTTATTGCAAAAAACCAAATCCCATCCGACATAATCCGAGATTGAGCATTATTTCTGTCGCTCTACAGACAAGTTGTTCATAGTGCGCATTGCCACCCTTCAAACCGATCTGGCGGAACTGGATCCGGCACTGCATCGTCATAAGATTTACCAAAATCGGATAGACGGGCGGGCCGATGGGCCACGCCATACAGGATCAGCCGACGCCATCCTGCGCATAGGCAATAGCACTGCCCGCCGGGCGACGTCATCATCGGTGCGAGTCCGATCACGTGGCTGACCACGCTGGCAGTTGCCAACGCCTGGGCTAGAACCGACATTTGCAGCAGCATAGTCTAACCCAGCTTGCTAAGCATGACCACACGCGAACCACTGCCGCCCACATGCGGACACAGACAGTCCAAAATCAGACCCAATGGCCGACACCGTATCGCCAGAGGATGATAGATGGCATAGCCGGTCCACCACTTTTCAAACGCCTCGCGTTTGACGTTGATTGAGGTCAGCTCAGTTGTGGAATCTGGGTCCTCGGCCGGTCAGCTGGATCACCAGATCAAACATCTGAAAGGTCTCAGCCCTCCCAAAACAGGACTGCCAGTATCAGAAATGGCAGGACCGTGGGCACCGTGATTGTCCAGAACTGGCAGAAGTTGGACGCCTGATCAATTTCCTCAGCTTCATAGAGGCAATCGGGTATAGATCGAAACCAGGTCAAGCATTTCAGCACCACAATTGACTAAGGCACCAGGTTCACCTGCCTGCCACTGCCCGACCCAGACACTTGAAGCGGGCCAGCGGATCGTATAACCCTGAGGCCCGATCCCGGCGCACCTCAACCCGCGCTTAAAGATCGGGGAAAACGACCGCCCGTCCATTAAGGCGTCAATCCTGATCAGACGCCATCTTTGCCGATCCGAACCGCGTTCGACACGAACCGCGCAAAAACAGGTAACTCAAACCACCCCTGAACGCCCTCCAGGCGCATACCGATACCGGGTTGATAGTTTGTCCGAAATGGTCTTCTGAAGGGTATTGTCGGGTCCGACGACCCCTTTTTCTTGAAAGCCGCAAAGAAGAAAGGATATCCGTGTTTGGACACGGCCAGGGAAGGCAAAGCCTCTGAAAGGCTGGACCGCAAGGTGCCAAAGCGGGGCCTGTCCGCTGACTGGCGCGACCGCCAATGCCCGTGTTGCCTGCGGTCAATGCAGATACACTGCGAGAGGTTCTCGTGCCGGTCACGGACAAGCACGCATTGCTGGTAACAGACGGCTGAACCGGTTACGCCGTGCGCAGCAGCCTTGGGGTTCAGCCACGAGGTGCTCAATCAATCGGTTGGTGAACGCGTTCGTGACGAGCTTCATACTCGCCAGTTATCCGGGCCGGTTCCATCTCATCGGCATGCAGAGCAAGCCAACGCCGAGGCACTGCCTGGCCAGCGCCCTGGGTGGAATGAACATCAATGCAGCCCCCGGTTTTCGTGTTTGAGGTGTTTTCTCTGGGGGCATGCCCCCCAGACAAAACGCGTCGGCCAAATTACTGCCCGGGCAGGAGCCACAGGGGGCCGATATCGGGTGCTGGGGCTGGGGCTGGTCGTTTTGATCCATGATTTCAAGAAACACGGTTTGTCGATGAGTGCGATTGCGCGACAGACCGGATTGGACTGCAAGACGGTTCGCAAGTATTTGGATCGGGGCTTTGAGCCCCCCCTGTTTATGGGCCTCGGGTTCCGCAACCGCGACAGTTGGAGCCCTATGAAGCATAGCGTTCAGACAAGGTCCGGGATTGTCCTGGCCTGTCCGGTCGCAAGCTGTTTTGGGAGATCACGGCTCTCTGGATGTACCGGGGGCTACACGGCGGGCACGGATTAGCTGCCGCGCGTGTTTCATCAGGGTTTGAAACGAACCCCGGGGAAACGGGGTTCAGACAGATTTTGCCGGGTTCTCTGTGGGGTTCGCGGACGAGCCCGGAGGCATGGCGCAAGGTGGCGCTGTTCTGGTTTGTTCCGGGTAACAGTCGCCAGCACCGGGGGCGATTTCGCGCGAAGCGGAAGCGGGGGACGGTGCTGTGCGGTCACGTGGTCGCTTTGCAGCCTGCGGCGGTGCTACAGGCGAAGTGCTTTGTGATTGTGAAGATTATGGAGGTATGAATGCTTTAGATACGACACAGTAGTAGGCGTTGAAGCCCGCTTTTCATCTGCTGCCGATGCTGAACTAGAGTTCAGACAGGAAGCAACTGTGTTGAAAGCAGAAGCTGATGTAAAGCCGCAAAATACATCGGGACAAGCCTTTACACTGTGTAGCAAAAGGCACTGCAATAGCTATAGCAGTGCTACGCGCTGCTGAAGCTGACCCCCTAAAAGCACAGTCTATGGATGACTTAAAATGGCCAGCTGATTTCGCAGGAGATAATGATTTTACCCTAAATCATTCTGTGTTCAAAAACTGGAATAACCTCAATTTGAGTAACGCCAACGCTTCACTTATACGATCACGCCCGGTGGTGTGCCCGAAGAAAACCGTCTGACCAGCCGATTTTTGATATGGAAGCCCGCGGAAGGAATAAGACGCGCTAAATGTCGAGCTGACAGACACAACATCCGACCTTTCCCCTTTAAAGAACAGGACAAAACTGATGCAAAACACTCTCGCCCCGATCCCCGAGCTTTATGTCTCGTATGACAGCGCGCAGAAAATGAAGATGGAAGCATCCAACCTGATATCCTGGGATCTGACCCCACGCCAAATCTGCGACCTGGAACTGTTAATGAACGGCGGATTTTATCCGCTAAAAGGGTTCCAGAACGAAGTCGATTACAACGGCGTCGTCGAAAACATGCATACCACCGAAGGCACGCTGTGGCCGATCCCAATCACGCTGGACGTGTCCGAAGAGTTTGCCGACACCCTAGAGCTGGGCCAAGATATTGCACTGCGCGACCAGGAAGGCGTGATACTGGGTACCATGACCGTGACCGACCGCTGGACCCCGGACAAATCGAAAGAGGCCGAGATGGTGTTTGGCACGGATGACCCAGCACATCCGGCGGTAAACTATCTGCACAACACGGCTGGCAAGATTTATCTGGGTGGGCCGGTTACAGGCATTCAGCCGCCGGTCCACTATGACTTCCGCTCTCATCGCGACACCCCGAATGAACTGCGCGCCTATTTCCGCAAAATGAGCTGGCGCAAGATCGTGGCGTTCCAAACCCGGAACCCGCTGCACCGCGCGCATCAGGAACTGACCTTCCGTGCCGCGCGCGAAGCCGAGGCTAGCCTGCTGATCCATCCGGTGGTCGGCATAACCAAACCCGGCGACATCGATCATTTTACCCGTGTGCGTTGCTATGAGGCGGTGTTGAACAAATACCCAGCGTCGACAACGACCGTGTCGCTCTTGCCGCTGGCGATGCGCATGGCAGGCCCTCGCGAGGCGGTTTGGCACGGGATTATCCGGAAAAATTACGGTTGCACCCATCTCATCGTCGGTCGCGACCACGCCGGTCCGGGTAAAAACAGCCAAGGGGAGGATTTCTATGGTCCGTATGACGCACAGGATCTGTTCCGGGCGAATATGGACGAAATTGGCATCGAAATGATCGATTTCAGGAACATGGTGTATGTACAGGAACGCGCCCAATACGAACCGGCCGACGAAATCGCGGATAAGGACAGCGTCACCATCCTGAGTATTTCCGGTACCGAATTGCGCCGCCGTCTGGTCGAAGGTCTGGAAATTCCGGACTGGTTCTCATTCCCCGAGGTTGTAGCCGAGTTGCGCAAGACGAGACCGCCACGCTCGAAACAGGGCTTTACCGTATTCTTCACCGGTTTCTCCGGCTCGGGCAAATCGACTATTGCCAACGCGCTGATGGTCAAGCTGATGGAAATGGGCGGTCGTCCTGTGACTTTGCTGGATGGGGATATCGTACGGAAAAATCTGTCTTCGGAACTGGGTTTTTCCAAAGAACACCGCGACCTGAACATCCGTCGCATCGGCTATGTCGCGTCCGAGATCACCAAGAACGGCGGGATTGCGATCTGTGCACCGATCGCGCCCTATGCCGCGACCCGTCGCGCAGTACGCGAAGACATCGAAGCCTATGGTGCCTTTGTCGAAGTCCACGTTGCCACTTCCATCGAGGAATGCGAACGCCGCGACCGGAAAGGCCTGTACAAACTGGCCCGCGAAGGAAAAATCAAGGAATTCACCGGTATCTCGGACCCCTATGATGTTCCGGAGAACCCAGAACTGCGTGTGGAGACGGAGAATGCCGAGGTTGACAACTGCGCGCATCAGGTGATCCTAAAGCTGGAAAGCATGGGCCTGATCGCAGGCTAATCGCCGAGCCCAGAAGATAGTGCTACAAAAAGCCTGCCAATAATTGGCGGGGCTTATATTTTTCTTGTTTCTGACATCAGTTTTTGCCTACCCCGTCCCATTCGGGTTTCAAACCAGCCATCAGATGAAAGGTCGCACGGTTCAATCGGCTCTGATTACGCAGCATGCCGCCCTAAAATCGCAAACTGATCCCCCGGTTCCAGATGCCTTGATGCTTGCTAGGCGTAGCCAAGGCTTTTCTCTCAATGTCTTGTCCGGGGTTTGATGACAGGACCAAAAATTTGCCCGGTTCTGAACCTTGGTTTAGCGCCCGCTCCTGTAACTTGAAGCCTCTGAAACACGCGCGTTTTGCGCGGTGGTCCGATTGGCTGGGCGTGGGGGCTGTCGACCTGCGTGCCCGGATTTGTTTGACCCTGCGGATCACCGTTCGCCTTTGTCGGCACCGGGCGTCCCGTCTGAGGTACAGGATGTCACCATCGCCCACTATGGCTTGCGCCCCGTTTCCGGGGGTT
Organism: Paracoccaceae bacterium; assembly: GCA_014623385.1. GTDB lineage: Bacteria > Pseudomonadota > Alphaproteobacteria > Rhodobacterales > Rhodobacteraceae > JACOMT01. The sequence continues at coordinate 4,077 of JACOMT010000081.1, read as the reverse complement.
CGGCCCCACGATACCCCCCATAGGCCCGCGATCCCGCTGTGACGTTCAGGGCACCAATTCCGATCTTGATTGCCTCGGCTGACTGCGGTTTTCAGGGGGTTCGGAGCGTTGAGGCAATACCTAGCCCAAAGCCGACCCAGGCGGTTCCGGGGCAAATTGGCCTTTCAAGCAGCGTCCCGCCGCATTTGGGGACCGAACCCGCGCTTACACGGAAGACCAGACACCGTCCTATAGCTGCGGGAGCCGTGCACACCTTTTGGGCTACAATACGAGCGTCTGATGCCCGCCAAGATCCCGACAACGCCTTGGGCACCATAAGGATGATCAAGGCATCATAATCCTAGTCCAGGCTCCCCCTTTTACAGACCATCCGCACCTGACATACTAACCGCAAGCCAAAAACAATGGGCAATGCTATGCCTGACGATCTTATGAGCAGCGCCCAATCGGGTGCCTATGACGCCTCTGCCATCGAAGTGCTGGAAGGGTTGGAACCGGTGCGCAAACGTCCGGGGATGTATATCGGCGGAACCGATGAACGCGCGCTGCATCATATGGTGGCGGAGATCCTAGACAATTCGATGGATGAAGCCATGGCGGGCCATGCTAACCGGATCAAGGTCGAACTGCACGATGATTGTGCGCTGACCATCTGTGACAATGGACGCGGCATCCCGATTGATCCGCATCCGAAATTCCCGGATAAAAGCGCGTTAGAGGTTATCCTTTGCACACTCCACGCAGGCGGTAAATTCTCGGGCAAAGCCTATGAAACCTCGGGCGGTCTGCATGGCGTTGGTGCCTCGGTCGTCAATGCACTGTCGGATTCGATGGTGGTCCAGGTGGCCAGGAACCGGAAACTCTTTGAACAAAGGTTCTCGCGTGGCCGCCCCCTAGGCCCGATCCAACAGATAGGCACCGCCCCCAACCGCCGGGGGACCCTTGTCACTTTCCATGCGGATGCTGAAATCTTTGGCAAGCATCAGTTCAAACCGGCACGCCTGTTCAAATCCATCAGGTCCAAGGCCTATCTCTTTTCCGGCGTCGAGATTCGTTGGAAATCCGCGATTGACGATGGCGAAACCCCGACCGAGGCGGCGTTCCATTTTCCCGGGGGGCTAGCCGATTACCTTTCGGAAACGCTCGGGTCCGCCTCAACCTATTCTGAACAACCATTCGCAGGCACCGTCAATTTCAACGAAAAATTTGGCGCACCGGGCAAGGTGGAATGGGCCATCAACTGGACCCCGGCTCGGGACGGGTTCATCCAATCCTACTGTAACACCGTGCCCACGCCCGAAGGCGGTACCCATGAGGCCGGGTTTTGGTCTGCGGTCCTGAAGGGTATCCGCGCCTATGGCGAGTTGGCGAATAACAAAAAGGCCGCTCAGATCACCCGTGATGACCTGATCACAAGCGGCTGCGCCCTAGTGAGCTGTTTCATCCGTGAGCCGGAATTTGTCGGCCAGACCAAGGACCGTCTCGTCACGGTCGAGGCACAGCGCATGGTCGAGGGCGCGGTGCGTGACCATTTCGACAATTGGCTGGCCGCCGACACCAAATCCGCTGGTGCCATTATCGATTTCCTAATTCTGCGGGCCGAGGAACGCATCCGTCGCAAACGGGAAAAGGAAACCGCGCGGAAATCGGCCACCAAAAAGCTGCGCTTGCCCGGCAAGCTGGTGGATTGCTCGGCCACCAATCGTGACGGGACAGAGATTTTCATCGTCGAGGGTGACAGCGCGGGGGGATCGGCCAAAATGGCGCGAGATCGCAAGACTCAGGCGCTGCTGCCCCTACGGGGCAAGATATTGAACGTGCTGGGGGCTGCGTCGTCGAAATTGGGCTCAAACGCCGAAATTGGTGATCTGATACAGGCATTGGGGGTGGGACTGGGTAGCAAGTTCAATGTCGACGACCTGCGCTATGACAAGGTCATCATCATGACCGATGCGGATGTCGACGGCGCGCATATCGCGTCGCTTTTAATGACCTTCTTTTTCACCCAAATGCGCCAGATGATCGACGACGGGCATTTGTATTTAGCCTGCCCGCCTTTGTACCGGCTGACCCAGGGTGCCAAACGCGCCTATTGCCTAGATGAACGAGAACGAGACGATTGGCTGGGAAAAGGGTTGGGCGGCAAAGGCAAGATTGATGTGTCCCGGTTCAAAGGCCTAGGCGAGATGGATGCCAAGGATTTGAAAGAGACCACGATGGACCCTACCAGTCGCAAGCTGATCCGCGTGACGATTGACGAGGATGAACCGGGGGAGACCGGGAATCTGGTAGAGCGCCTGATGGGTAGAAAACCCGAATTGCGGTTCCAGTACATTCAGCAGAACGCGCGGTTCGTAGAAAAGTTGGATGTTTGAAACTAGATCAACCAAGAACGTTAAAAAATTTGTTCACTTGGAGTAATCCTTGGAATAGATTATAATCGCTTCTTTCGATGCTCTATTGAGGCTCAGTTGCTATTCCTTTTATTGGTTATCTTATTTTGTTCAGCATCGTTTTTGTGAAATTGATTTCACTCAAATTTTTGAATGAGTGAAAAGATATTCTTGGCTACGCGCAAAAGCGCGTACTTTCGATACAACTGCCTTCGCATTATACGACGTTTCGCGTAAAGTACCTTGCATTGAAGGCCTTGTTGCGCAAATCCCGACAAGGGTTCACTGTTTGCATCGACTGTAATAGCTGGAAGCCATGAGCAATTGGACTCTCGCGAGGGGCAAGACCGCGAACCGGGTGGCTTGTGCCATCGCGTCCAAGGGAACGCGGTGCATTTTTAATTCGGGTCGGTACGGGAACGATTCGGATACCCCTCCGACCGGCAGGCATGGCCATTTTGACGTCTGGTGCTGTGCCTTTATGAATAGGCGAGATGCTCGATGTGCTGCTGTGTGCTGCTGCAGGATACGCGTATAGCACGCAACGGGGCCAAAATTGCCAAGGTGCGGGATAATGCCGCCTGTGATGGTGCGATTGCATTTTTTGGGGATCTGTTGGGGATCTGGCCGTCGACAGGCTATCAGATTGTTGGTCCACGACAGCTATATCCTGTCGCAAGATGTGACCGCCTGGCTGGTCGCCGAAGGCGTGGTCGACAAACTCGCAACGTCCAAAACTGCTCTAGCCACTGTTCGAGGGACATTCAAAACCTGGATGGACCGATCACTTACCGAAATCAGCCGCGTTCTGGTGATGCGCGGCGGAACGGCCCGGGATGGCATGAGCGGATGGTACCTGGCCAACTGATCGACAGCCTGTGGCCGCTCTCTGCACGCGGTAGACTGTGCTACGGGAGCTGACTCCCGCCTTCACGGGCGTTGGATCTGGTGCGGCTGGTTGAAGATGCATCGCTGGCGGCAGTCACGCTTAGGCACCGGGCCAGACCGCGCGTAACTTATCGAATCACCAAACCTACCGCTGTCGCCGTATTCAACCGCGTCTATTTTACCCGTGATTGGTGTCTGGACGATTATGCCCCGGCTATCCTGATCGTACTGTATATGGTCGAGGCGATGCTGCTGGCACATGAGATGACCCATATCTGGCAATGGGAAAGCCGGGATGCGATCAGTGACCACCCCTTGCTGGCCGCAGCCGGGCATGGGATGTCGGACGACACTTATTTGTTTGAACTGAATGGTGTGCCGAATTTCCTGAGCTATGACTATAAACAACATGCAGCCATTGTCGAGGGATATGTGTGTTACCGAGCGTTGGTGCCCGATACGGCCCGAACGAAGCAACTGTGCCGTATGTTTACATGAACATATGTTTACATGCGCCTTTTCTATCCCTGCCCTACTGAAAAACGGGAACGTGACTGAAAAACGGGAACGTGATCTGTTTTTGCCAAGGAAGGACGCCGAAATTGATTGATGGAATATGCGACTAGGTCCCACCTGCCCGATGCAAAAGACAGTGCCCATAACCCAATATGCACCGATCATGCTTGCCGCCGGAGTCGCGGTCTCTGTGCTAAGATTTCTGCATAATTTGGAGGATTGCGGACAAACCATCAACCCGGTATGCTTTCAGGAGTGGTTTGAGGAATCTGTTGTTGCG
>JACOMT010000080.1:4528-12123 GCA_014623385.1 Paracoccaceae bacterium | reverse complement strand
GTTGGCGTCGGCTAACCCGGCATATCGTGGACTGGGGCTATGCCGGGCTGTTGATGTTTGACCCCCTGAACATCCGCTATGCCACTGACAGCACCAATATGCAGCTTTGGAACACCCATAACCCGTTTCGGGCCGTCCTGCTGTGTGCGGATGGGTATATGGTGATCTGGGACTACAAGAGCTCCCCTTTTCTCAGCACCTTTAACCCTCTGGTGCGCGAACAGAGATCCGGGGCGGATTTGTTTTATTTTGGTCGCGGAGACAAAATCGATGTCGCGGCGGACGTGCTCTCGAACGAGGTGCGCGTGCTGTTAGAAGAGCACGCACCGGGGCTCAAACGTCTGGCCGTTGACAAGGTAATGCTGGATGGGCTTCGCGCGCTGGAAGCACAGGGGTTCGAGATGATGCAAGGTGAAGAGGTCACCGAAAAATCCCGATCAGTCAAAGGGCCCGATGAAATCCTTGCCATGCGCTGTGCCGTGAATGCATGCGCTGCAGCGTGCTATGAAATGGAACGCTTTGCCCGGACCGAAGTGCCCAAGGGGAACGTGTCCGAAGATGACATTTGGGCCGTTCTGCATGCCGAAAATATCAAACGCGGCGGTGAATGGATCGAAACGCGGCTGTTGGCCTCGGGCCCCCGCACGAATCCGTGGTTTCAGGAATGCGGGCCACGCATCGTACAGAATAATGAGATCGTGGCTTTCGACACCGATCTGATCGGCAGCTACGGCATATGTGTCGATATCAGCCGCACATGGTGGATCGGTGATCAGGCCCCGCGCCCTGACATGATCTATGCCATGCAACACGCCCACGAACACATCATGACGAATATGGAAATGCTGAAACCCGGCGTGATGATTCCGGAGCTGACTGCCAACACCCATGTGCTGGACAACCAGTTCCAGAAACGGAAATACGGCTGCCTGATGCACGGCGTGGGCCTCTGCGATGAATGGCCTCTGGTCGCTTACCCCGACAAGGCCGTGGCGGGTGCCTTTGACTACCCGCTGGAGCCAGGCATGGTGCTGTGTGTCGAGGTCCTGGTCGGGGTCGAGGGCGGCGATTTCTCCATCAAGCTGGAAGATCAGGTGCTGATTACTGAGGATGGTTATGAGAACCTGATCAGCTATCCCTTCGACCCGGTTTTGATGGGCCAGGATTAAGCGCATGATCCAGCACGTGTAAGATAGACAACGACGCCATATACGGCGGGTGAAATGTTGCACGATGCGAGGCGATTAAACCTGTGCGAGATGCTTGATAGCGTGTCCTGAACCCTGTGTACCCGGGTTCGGCCCATGCGGGTTTTGGATATGGTTACGCATTGAGGTGTTCCGCGAACAGGATAACCAAGTGGTTTCCGGCGGGCAAGCCATTCTCGGAGGTCTTCGCCGCCTTTCCCAAAGTTCCGGCGCACCGTACAAATCGGCATCCCCGCGGGGTTCGCGGGTCACCCGGTCCAGACTCCCGATGGCTATCAGTGATGTGAACGATCTGCCGGATCGCCGAATCGAAGGCAAGGACCGCTGCTAACCCGGGGTGATCGGGTGCATTTCCCGGCCCGTTTCTCTGCCAAACATATCCGGTTGACCGTTGGTCGAATAGGCGATTAGTCTCCGGGGCTTTGGTTGCACAAATGCTGTGAGAGCTCACTGTTTGCATCCAGCGGGGTAGCAGCGGGGCATGAACAGTTGGGCGAATACATAAAGTACAAAACCACGAACCGGCCGTCCTGTAATGACAGCCCGGGGTGGTGCGGAGCGTTATCGATCCGGTTCAACCCCGGAATGGTCCGGGTAGGCAAACGCAGGCTACAACAACGGTTCAGCACCGCCGCGATCCGCTGACATGCCCGACGCTGAACCGTCCTGTCTGGCAAACCACGGGCCTCGTGGAACGCCTTTTGTGGGGCAGGTCGGCCTGGGCCGGGCGACCTGATTACGGCAGATCAGCTAGAGGTAGGGGCAACGAACGAGATTCCCGCACTCCAATGCGCATAAGCTCTTCGTGAATACGCCGAAGCCGAAGCTCGCCGGTGGGATCAGGGGCGGGTGGAAGGCTGACCTTGCGCTCCAAGGACGGAAAATTCCGCAGCCAGCCCGGAATGCCTTATAGCCTTTAAAAATACCTGTGATGCCCATGCCCGTCTCCCTCGGATGTATCCATGCCTTGGGCGAAATCAACGATCAAGCCTGCCCCCGCCAGCCACGTTGACAAGGTCCCCGGCGCTCTGGATTCTGGCCGGTTTCGGCCTACAGGAGATTGTCGAAATGACATCGATCACGTTGATCGCGCTGTGCATTTCGCTCTGTTTGATCAGGTGCGCCGGACCTCTTGTTTGCAGCCCGTACCCCGTTACCCGATTTGGTCTGCGCCGCCCCGACGCGCGCCAGTCAGTAATGCGGTGGCCGTTCGCCGCCGATGACCACGCCACCGCCGCCCATCTGTTCCCGCTCTGCCTCTCGTGTCATCAGCATTTCGACCCGGCGCTTTAACCGGTTAATATCCGTCTGTTGCGCGGTCACCACGTCGTTCAAGTCGTCGACGGTGCGGATCAGATAGGCAAGTTTTTCTTCAATCGCTTGCATGCTCGGGCCTTTGTAACCATGTTGAAAGAATGCACGCCATCGCAGGATTTGGAAAGCAAATCCACAAGGCGCGCTTGCTGATTCATGGGCGTTGGGCTAGACCCTGCGGCGACGGAAACGACCCCCCCGAAGGAGGCCGCGATGGCCAAGCCCAGGAAACAGCCCCGGCCCAAGGCGGAAACGCCCAAAGGGTTCCGCGACTATTTCGGGGCAGAGATCACACAGCGTGGCGAGATGTTGGCGGCCATCGCGGATGTGTATCACCGCTACGGCTTTGACGCGCTGGAATCCAGCGCAGTGGAAACAGTTGAATCCTTGGGGAAATTTCTGCCCGATGTGGACCGGCCGAATGAGGGCGTCTTCGCCTGGCAGGAGGATGACGGCGATTGGCTGGCGCTGCGCTATGACCTGACCGCCCCTTTGGCGCGAGTCTACGCGCAGCACCGCAATGACTTGCCGACGCCCTATCGACGATATGCGATGGGGACCGTCTGGCGCAATGAAAAACCGGGGCCGGGGCGGTTTCGGCAGTTTTATCAATGTGACGCGGATACGGTCGGATCGGCCAGCATGGCAGCCGATGCCGAGATTTGCGCGATGCTGAGTGATTGCCTGGAAAAAGCAGGTATCCCGCGTGGAGACTATGTCATTCGGTTGAACAATCGCAAAGTGCTGAATGGCGTAATGGAGGTCGCGGGTCTATCGGGCGATGATAGAGAAGCCGAAAGAGGCATTGTTCTACGCGCGATCGATAAGTTTGACCGATTGGGACAACAGGGGGTGCGAGCACTTCTTGGGGAGGGGCGCAAAGATGCGTCTGGCGATTTTACGAAAGGTGCCAGCCTGACAGACGATCAAATTAACATAATCATGAGCTTCATAACGATTTCGGACGTCACCTCTGACGTCTTTCGGCAATTCCCGGACGGTGGGGAAAATTTATTGGATTTTGCGAAGAACCTGAAGGGCGCTCCGGTTGGCAGGAGCGGGTCCGAGTGGAATTCCGAAATTGTGAATCTTTTGGGTATTTTAGTTGGGGATAACGAGACCGGTTGCGAGGGTATAAACGAACTTTTGGAAATCTCGCGTTTATTGGAAGTAGTCGGATATGGCCCTGACCGCATCGTGATCGACCCCTCTGTCGTTCGCGGCCTGGGATATTACACCGGCCCGGTATTCGAAGCCGAATTGACCTTTGAAATCCTAAATGAAAAAGGCCGCAAGCGTCAGTTTGGCTCGGTCGCGGGTGGCGGACGCTATGACGATCTGGTCAAGCGGTTCACGGGCCAGGAGGTTCCCGCAACCGGCGTGTCGATTGGTGTCGACAGGCTGCTTGCGGCCCTGCGGGAAAAAGGCCGGATCCCGGACCGGGCGCATGGACCGGTCGTGGTTACTGTGATGGATCGTGACCGCATGGGCGACTATCAGGCAATGGCGACCGAACTGCGCAATGCCGGGATCCGGGCCGAAGTTTTTCTGGGTAATCCCAGGAATTTTGGCAACCAGTTGAAATATGCCGACCGGCGCGGCAGCCGGGTCGCCGTGGTCGAAGGTGCCGAAGAACATGCGCGCGGCGTGCTGCAGATCAAGGATCTGATCCTGGGCAGCAAAATCGCCGAAAGCGCGACAGTGGAAGAATGGAAAGAACGGCCAGGCCAGTTTGAAATCCCACGCGCGGATCTGGTGACACGGGTGCGGGCGGTTTTGGCCGGTGAGGTCAAATGACGTCGCGCGCCCAGATATTGGCGCGGGCGGCGGATTTGCGGGCCCGGTTTGAAACCGCTGGTGCCCGGCCGGTTGAAATACCTATTTTGCAACCGGCCGAACCCCTGCTTGACCTTTATGGCGAAGATATCCGCGCGCGGGCCTATGTGACATTCGACGCGCTCCGTGGCGAACAGGTGTTACGCCCGGATTTCACCGTGCCGGTGGTGCAGACGCATATGACACACGGAGCCGGTCCGGCCCGCTACACCTATTCGGGAGAGGTGTTTCGGCGGCAAGAGGATGACCCGGACCGGGACAACGAATATATCCAGGTCGGGTATGAGGTGTTTGATGATCATAATCCGGCGGATGCGGATGCCGAGGTTTTTGCCTTGTTTGCCGAGGTTTTGACTGGTCTAAACCTGTGCGCATCCACAGGCGACATCGGCATTCTGATGGCGGCGGTGCTAGGGCTCGACACAACAGACCGACGCAAAACCGCGCTGATGCGGCACATTTGGCGGCCGCACCGGTTTCGCGCACTGTTGGACCGGTTTGCGGGACGAGTGCCGATACCAGCCTCGCGTGCGGCTTTGCTGGCGGCTGACGATCCCTGGGCCCGGGCAGGGCCGGATATCGGCCGCAGAACAGTTGCGGAAATTGACCGCCGGATCGACGCGCTGCGCGCGGATGCGGCGACCAAACCCATCGGGGAACGGGATCTGTCAGCGGTGGAAACCTTGCTGTCAGTGCGGGAAACCGCGCCTTGTGCGTTGGCACGGATGCGCGATATCGCCATCGATCTGCCCGCGATCACACCAGCACTGGACCGGTTGAACGCGCGCCTGTCCGCCCTGTCGGCACGGGGTGTGGATGTAGATCAATTGGGGTTTGAGGCCAGCTATGGCTTGTCGCTGATGGAATATTACGACGGGTTTGTGTTTGGCTTTTACGCACCCACACGTCCGGACCTGCCGCCGGTGGCCAGCGGCGGGCGCTATGACGCTCTGACGCGCAGGTTGGGGCAGGGTACGGAAATCCCGGCGGTGGGTGCGGTTCTGCGTCCTGGGTTGATGCTGACGCTGGAGGCCACACATGACCGTTAAGTTGGGCGTACCGTCCAAGGGTCGGCTGATGGAAAAAACCTTTGAATGGTTTGACAAACGCGGCGTGGGCCTTCGTCTCACCGGTTCGGATCGGGAATACGCCGGTCGGGTCGATGGGGCGGAAGGTATTGATCTGCTGCTGCTATCGGCTGGGGAAATTCCACGAGAATTAGCCTCTGGGCGGATTCACCTGGGCGTGACGGGTAACGATCTGATCCATGATAAATTGCCGCACTGGGATCGGCAGCTGATCGAACTGGCCCCTATGGGATTTGGCCAGGCCGATCTGATCCTGGCTGTGCCTCGCTTCTGGGTCGATGTGGACACTTTGGATGATCTGGATGCGGTGGCGGCGGCCTTTCGCAAAATTCATGGGTATCGGTTGCGGATTGCCACGAAATATCACCGGCTGGTGCGTGAATTTCTACGCAATGCGGGAGTAGCTGATTATCGCCTGATCGACAGCCAGGGCGCGACCGAAGGATCTGTAAAAAACGAAACCGCCGAGGCGATTGCCGATATCACCTCGACCGGGGAAACTCTGCATGCCAACCACCTGAAAATCCTGAATGATGGTCTGATCCTACGGTCCCAGGCGACTCTATGGCAAAGCCGCACTGTCCCGTCGGACATGACCGAACAGCGGGATCTGGCCGCATTTCTAGAAATCCTGTCCGTCTCTGCTGACGCGGATCAAATGACCCCGATTTCGGCCAGTTCGAGTACCAGTTCTGAGGGCAAGACATCTTTGGACATCCGCTCTTTCGGCAGGTCGCGCGGTGCATCCCCGGGGTTCAAATAGCGCCAGCCCTGAAATGGGCGTCTCGGCACGGTCCGCGTCCGCACAACGGATGGGTCCAGCACGATACCGCATCGGATGATCCCGTCCTGCCCCTGAACCTCATCCAACCGGACAATGCGTTGACGACACAGGATCAATCCTTTGAACACCCAAAACAGCGAGCCGCCGTTCAACAGAGCATCAAACCGTTTTGGCCACATCCGGGTGACATGGCGGGGCAGGCCATCCGGGCCCTTGGCCCGGGCGGTTTTCTGCCATTTTTCCAGGTCCTCGACTTGTTCCGCGCCGACACATAGCTTGATCAGATGTACAGTCCTATCCATAGAGTCGCCCCCTACATCCCGCTTGGTTGATACTGTAGCGCCTTTCAGAACAGACGCAATCTGTTGTGAAGCTTCGCCAAGCTGTCCGTCCCCTACCCCCGTGCCAGGAGGATTCAAGATGTCTACCTTCAGTGCTCCGATTACCGAACGGAGCCGGGATATTGAAGTACCGATTCAAGGACCCGGATAATACTTCGATTGACCTGACGGGCGCATTGCTCGATCTCTGACCGAGTCCTAGGCCGACCCCGATTTGTGGGAGCAGCGGTTTTATTATGAGGCGCGTGAAAGGTGCAAATACCTGCCCGCAGGGCGCATCACCGCAGGTGCCAGGGGCAGCACGTCGCGTGACGATGTACGAATTTGGCTTCGTGATGCGCACAATCCCCGACAGCATGACAGGGATTTCCGACATGCTGAAAAAGGCCGCTATCACGATGCAACAGGGGGCGGCATTGGGTATGACTTTTCTACGATCAAGGTGTGGCAACGGATGCCTCTGGCCCGCTGAGCTTCATAAATGTCCGGGACGCGATGTGCCGCACAATTATGTATGCCCATTTATTATGTATGCCCATCGGCATCATTGAAAATCCGGTCCAGCCTGCCTGTTGGTTTTGATCGCCGACACGGGTTATACAAGCAGTCAAAGACCGCTGCGTCAGCGCGTGATGTTCGGCAAACGCTTTGATTTGGCCATTCTGTCTGGTCCGCTGGCCTTATTTGGCCTTACAGCGGGCAAAACAGTTTTGGTGGTCTAGGTTATGCGATTGTCGGTGTTGGCGGGGTGAGGATGACCTGCTTGCGGTGCCACGCAGGTTCTGCCCGATTGCCGCCTTGGCCAGTTGGGTGCCAGTTGGGCGTGTGTTCTCTGGCCAGCCCGAAACTATTGGGCGGCGCGTCACCGTGGCATAGGCATTGCTCAATCCCTCAAGCGGCGTTTGCAGATCCGCATGCACCCGCGTTGTTCCCGGGCACGCAGGGGGCGATGACGGGGGGCCGTTTGCATGATCCCGTCACGGTAGCGACCGCGCCAGAGCATCCCGGTTGGCCTTGCTGGCAC
>JACOMT010000080.1:0-4329 GCA_014623385.1 Paracoccaceae bacterium | reverse complement strand
TGTGGTGTCGATTGAGTACCGCTGCAGCCCGTGATCCCCGATCTGACGGCAACCCCCGGCCAGAAGATCATCACAGGTTACGAAAACGGCAATGGGTCGTCTCATCGGGCACAGGCGCAAATCAGGTCGCGGCCGCAACACAGCATGAAATCCAACCGCAGTTGAGGGCACCTGCGCCAGTTCGCCGATCCGAACCGCGTTCGACACGAACCGCGCAACAACAGGTGCATAAAACCACCCCTGAACGCCTCCCGGGAGCATACCAGGTTGACGGCTTGAACGTATGTTTCGCTGAGTACTATCTCTTCATAATAAGAAAAGAAAGAATTTTTCTGAAAAATCCAGAGAAATCCGTGCGTGTTCCGCCAATCACTCTGGCATCATTATAGTAAAAAATGATCGGTTCAACGTCAATAAAAAACTTGACGGTATCTTAATCCTGGTATTGCACCATCAAAAAGCGCGTGGCCTGAGACCCTCACTTCAGGACCATCATATACCCCGTCATCACCACTGTCGAACAAAAGCACTCTGGTTTGCTTACTCATCATTCGAATAAAAAGCAAATTTATGGTTTCATTGACAGGGTGCCGACCAGAACGCTGGCACGGTCAAGGTCGTCTGGTTTGACCAAGCGAGATCAGTCAAACGGTGGCGGTGGTCAAATTGCTGGCAAATCCGCGCAGATAGCGGCTGTGCATCGGGGCCCCGGTTCAAAGCATGGTGTGCTGGTGGTGGCATCAATGGCCACGGACAGGGTCGTCGCATTCACGGCTGTACCCCAAACGATGTTTATTGTGCCTTGCAATTCCGTTCCTGTGGATTGAGCCAGCGAACGCGCAACTCGTCCAGGCCTGGCAATGGGGGTAAGGCCCCGATTGGGCCGCTGATAGCAAAACCACATCGCGTACACCGCCCCTGTGCCAGCACGGTAAGCAGTGATTCTTCAAGGCCTCGAATACTTCGGTGATCTGACCATTCAACCCATGGGAACAGGCAAAAGCACCCACAGGGAACATGACCAAGATCCATTGAATCCAAGGGTTGATCAATTGAGTTGATCAATTGAGGGGTCAATAGGCATGGCTGTGCCCATAGTCAATGGAATGCGTCCAGACACGACAAGCAAGCGGTCACTATATTCAACCGCTTACCCCGCAATGTTATCAGCGTATTTGCAATCAAGTGGTCCAAGAGGTCGTGTCGGATCAGCAGGTGATCCGACGTAATCACTGGTGTGTGCCTGTCGCCGCCATCATCCAGAAAAGATCGAGCGATGCAATTTCGCCATTTAAGTACCAAACGGTATCATAAATAATGATTTCAGTTTGCTGTTTTAGCGTAGCCTCAATAATTATTACTGATTAAGAGAAGAATCTTCTGTACTTTCAATTGTTTTATTCAAATTAGGTTCAGGAAAAATTGTGGGTAAATTCCATTACCCAAAACGTAGAGAACATGAATACAATAATCCGCAGCACACCCGATATATTCCTGGCCGAACGGCACTAATGGCAGCTAGGTGGGACCCGCCCAAAACCGCGAACAGGCCCACGAGCAGACCAGCGAGCATGATTGCGCCAACTGGTGAATCCCGGCAATCGTATGTGCAGCACCCTTGGGACACTATTCTGCGGCGATGCCGTCTGTGAATTGCAATCGGGCCAGCCGGGCATAAAGACCGCCCTGATCCACCAGATCCTGATGCGTGCCCATGGCGATGATCCGTCCCTGTTCCAAAACGACGATGCGATCCGCCTTTTTCACCGTGGCCAGCCGATGCGCAACAACCAAGGTTGTACGCTCCGCGCTGAGATGATCCACTGCCATTTGCACTGCGCGCTCGCTTTCGGCGTCCAGTGCGCTTGTCGCCTCATCCAGCAGCAAAATCGGCGCGTCCCGCAAAATGGCCCGGGCGATGGCGATCCGCTGTTTCTGACCACCCGACAACATTACACCCCGTTCGCCTAAATAGCTGTCATAGCCATCGGGCAATTCGGCAATGAACACATCCGCAGCGGCGGCGCGGGCAGCAGCCTTGATATCCTCTAGCGTTGCATCGGGGCGGCCAAAGGCAATATTTTCCCGGGCCGATGCCGCAAAAATCACCGGGTCCTGCGGAACCAAGGCCAGATGCTTGCGAAAATCGGCGCGATTCGTATCGCGTATGTCCACTCCATCAATCAGAATTCGACCAGAACCCGGATCATAGAACCGCAGCAAAAGTTGGAAAAGCGTTGTTTTCCCCGCACCGGACGGCCCCACAAAGGCCACCGTCTCACCGGGCCGGATGGTCAGGCTGACATCGGACAGCGCCAATACCTCAGGCCGCGCAGGATAGCGGAATGACACCGCATCAAACACGATCTGGCCGGTCACAGGATCGGGCATGTCGACGGGTTCTGCGGGGTCCTGGACCAAATCTGACATGTTCAGCAACTCGACCAGACGTTCGGTCGCCCCGGCGGCGCGCTGTAATTCCCCCATGATTTCCGACATCGCCGCGACCGCCCCCGCCACCATTATTGCATAAATCACAAACTGGACCAGCGCGCCTTCGCTCATGATACCGCTACGCACATCGTTCGCACCAATCCACAAGACGCCGACGATGCCGCTGAATACCAGAAAGATAACAATGACCGTCATCCAGGCCCGGGCATGGATGCGACGCACCGCAACGTCGAAAGAGGTTTCAGTAACCGACCCGAATCGGGCACGGCTGGCCGCCTCATTGGTACAGGCCTGAACCATTTGCGCGGCCAGCAACGCTTCGGACGCATTGCCAGATGACGCAGCAATCCAATCCTGGTTTTCCTTGCTGATTCGGCGCAGGCGTCGGCCCAGGGTTAGAATGGGCACCATGATCAGGGGTATAATCAGCACCACCATCAGAGCAAGTTTAGGTGATGTGGCTAGCATCAGCACCAGACCGCCAAGGAATATAAGCATATTGCGCAGCGCAATTGAGACAGCGGAGCCCAAAACCGATTGCACCAGGGTCGTATCGGTCGTGATCCGGCTCAGAACCTCGCCAGTCAGAATGGTTTCGAAAAAGGCGGGACTCATCCCAATGGTGTGGTTAAACACAGCTTTGCGTATATCGGCCACAACCCGTTCACCCAGCCGGGTGACCAGCGCATAACGGATGCCGGTCCCAAGGGCTAAAAGCCATGCGATGACCAACGCAGCCAGAAAATACCGATCCAAAAGGGCGGACTCGCTATAGCGAAAATTGTCGATCACGTGCCGCACCGTCATCGGCAGCGTCAAGGAGACCATCGCGGTCAGCACCAGTGCCGTCACCGCCACCCAGATCAGCCAAGCATAGGGTCGCATAAAGGGCCACAGCGCCCCCAGCACGGTCAATCGCCGGGACACTGCTCGCTCTTTCGTCTGGGGTCGCACACGCATGATGACATCCTATAGTCAAATCGGTCAATCGCCGGGACACTACTCGCTCTTCCGTCTGAGCAGCAAAATCCGATATGGATTTAGAGAGATCGGAGCGGGACATTCAATCACTCGGGCAATCACCCGGGTCTGGTACGGTGATTTTGGTCCGTTATCATGACGGGATGTCGTATCCGGGTCAACCCAGGCAGCACCACCATCATGCCGCAACCCGTTTAGACGCCTGCAACAAAACACAGGCCCGTCACCGATGTCACTATAATCCAATGACGTTTGAAGTTCTGGAGCGGGTAGCGGGAATCGAACCCGCACCTCAAGCTTGGAAGGCTCTTATGATACCATTTCACCATACCCGCGAAAATCCTTTTCAGATATATGAAGCATCCCCAAAGGTCAAGCAACCTCTTTTTCATGAGAGCGTAACCCGGGTCCTAGATAGTTCAGACATGCCCATTCAGTTCAGAGCTTTTTCTTTGTGATAGGATGGAACGTGATCATTCGTGGCACAGACAAACAGCATGGGCACCAGGGTGAGGGCGGATATTGAGCATTCGGAATCGCCCCAAGAAACAATAGGTGATCTAGCCCTTTATTGTGCACTCTTGCATTTTGAGCTAGGATCACCATACGAGGGTATACTCGGTGTCAGTGGCTTTGTTGCACAAACCGTGTTCTGGGCGTATTTTCCCTTTCCCCGGAAGACGTTATGCCCCGGACGACATTTATGCTACGTGCCTTGTGAGGGGTATGCTAGGGGGGATAAGCGCCGCCTATACGGACTGGTACCCTGTGACTTGCCGGTCAAATTCTTCGACCATGAGAGACCCTGGCCAGGGAGCCTGACGCAGCTCATCCCTGTCTCTGCGCGAATTCGACGCTGATATCCGGTCAACGCGATATCCGGTCAAGACCGTC
>JACOMT010000079.1:2919-16497 GCA_014623385.1 Paracoccaceae bacterium | reverse complement strand
ATGCGACGACCTGTTGCCATTTTCGCAACCCAGGATGATTTTCTGGCCGGGAGTGCCGTCAGATCGGGGATCACGGGCCAAAGCGGAGGCCCCCGACGATCCGCCCAACGATCCAGGTGTGCATTTCAGTGCCAACGCGCAAGCGCGGTGGGTCAGGAAAGGTCAGAAGCGTACGCTGGGTTACAAGATAACATCCAACGGCGTTGCCCGCTCGAATGAGGCCCGGACGGGGAAGGCTTCATCGACGTGGTCCGCACGGGCACCTGCGAGCCGGGCCGGGAGCTCCCGGGTTCGATACCATGGTCAAAGGGGCGAACGCGCGGGCGGGTATTGGCCAACAAGGCCTGTGCCAGCAAGACCAATCGGGATGCCCGCGCGGTCGCTACCACCGTGACGGGATCATGCGAACGGCCACCCGTCATCGACCCCTGCGGGCTCGGGAACAACGCGGGGGCAGGCAGATTCTCCAAACGCCGCTTGGGGGATTGCGCACTGCCTATGCCACGATGCCGCGCCGCCCGATAGTTCGGGCTGGCCAAAACAAAACACCCAGCTGGCGATGGCGGCAATCGGGCAGAACCTGCGGGGAGCTATAAACAGGATCACCCGCAACCCGCAAACAGCGACAATCGCATAACCAGACCACCAAAACCACTTTGCTCGATGTTTTTACCCGCTATAAGGCCATCCGTCCGCAAGGGGGTTCGGCGCATCATGTCAGAGTCGGTGGTACCGCAGCACCCCGGCCCCTACACCGGATCAGGTCGCAATCCGCTGGCAGGGCGGCGGGGTCGGGACGGCCCAAAATAGGGGCCAAAATGTCCAGGATTGGGCGTTATTTTCGTCGCGCTACATCTGGCCTGTACCATGCCCGATAGTTCGGGCTGGCCAAAACAAGACGCCCAGCTGGCGATGATGGCAATCAGGCAGAACCCACGGGGTGTCGCCCCTCAACCCGCAAACACCGGTAATCGCACCAGACCACCAAAACCGCTGTGCTCGCTGTAAGTAAGTCCAGCGGACCGGACAGAATGGCTAAATCAAAGCTTCCACCGAACATCACGTTGTAGAGCGCTCATCGAGTTTACGAAGATCACAATCCGGGGCAACCTTGGTGCACCCCGTCCCGGGGGTCCATGTGGCGTCTGTCCATTCGATGGCAACCCGGCCCCAATCTGCACGCAAGGGTGGTTGGGCGTATCATGCCAGAGTCGGCGGTACCGCACCCCCGGCCCTTGTGCCGGAGTCGAGTCGCAATCTGCTGGCAGGGCGGCGGGGTCGAGACGGCTAAAAATAGGGGCTAAAATGGCGGGGATTGTAAACGAAACTGTCGCGTATTGGACCTTATTCCGTCGCGCTACAACAGCCCTCCGGATGTGCTGTCATACGCTGTCATACTTTGGGCCGGGGCGAGATGCGCCAAGGTCGCCCAAAGAGGGGCCCCACGCCTTTTTGCAGAGGAAAATTCTTCTGAGGGCGGGAAAGAACGATATTTTCCTGAAAAATACCTTGGAGGTTTTCGATGCGTACATGCAAGATAATAATCTAACCGTCCACGCCACGTTCTGGTACTTCGACAATCGGAAATTTCCGACCAGCGCCTTGACGCTTGTCCGCTGCTATGGTGGGGCGGATATCTCTACCGAGGCACCTAGCCCCAGGGCCTGACTCCCACCCGGGACACCCCGCACCCCGGGTTACGAACCTAGCCCGGCACCCCACACGGTGTCGGGTGTTCTCGTCCCGGATCTCAGGTACCGCCATGCACCCTGACCCCGACCCTGTCCACCTCAGCCCGCGATGTTTCACATAAAATTACCCACAGGTTTACACACAGATACAGATCGTCAAAGAGTTTGGATAAAAAAGACATGTCAGATCTTCAGCCGTTCCACATGAATACCGGACACAGGTTTGCACATGGCGAAACCGGTCGCCACACAAGTTTTTGCCACCATAAGCAACATGTGCCGATGATCAGGTGAACGTCGCCTGCGCCGATCTGAACCGCGTTCCACACGAACCACGCAAAATCAGGTCCTTCAAACCACCCCTGAAAGCCTTTCAAAAGCATACCAGGTTGATGGTTTGTCCACAATCCTTCAATTACTTTATTTGTTCTATAACCCGCTAGGGAATAAACGCAGAGGTCAGGATGCGACGTTTGGAATCGGGGGCTAGAAGATGATCAGGATCCTGCACACGGCTGACGTGCATCTCGATTCGCCGTTGAGATCTCTTGCGCTGCGCGACCCTGAGCTGAGGGATCGGATTCAAACGGCAAGCCGTGTCGCGTTTTCCAGGATCGTAGATAGCGCTCTTGACGAGGATGCGGCCGCTCTGCTGATTTCGGGCGACCTGTTCGATAGGGCAGTGCGTAGCGCGCAAACAGCGGCCTTCCTGACGGTGCAACTGGAACGTCTGCGCGACGACGGTATCCGCGTGTTCTATATCAAGGGCAACCACGACGCGGACAATCCCCTTACCGGCGAATTGAGCTTGCCTGAAAACGTACACATTTTTGATGGTCGGGGCGGAAAGATCCAACTCGCGGATAATGTCTGGATCCACGGTGTCAGCTTTGCCAACCGTCATGCCCCGGCAAGCCTGCTGCCAAAATTCCAGGCACCCGTCGCGGGCGCGGTCAATATCGCGATGCTGCATACCTCCCTCGCAAGCCCGGAAGGTCATGATCCCTATGCACCCTGTGCAATCGGTGACCTGACAGCCGCCGGCTTTGACTACTGGGCGCTGGGGCATGTGCATCGTCGCCAGGTGCACTCTTCGATGCCTTGGGTCATCATGCCGGGGACGCCTCAGGGGCGGGATATCGGCGAGCCTGGTCCAAAATCTGCGACGCTCTTGACAATCGGGGAAACGATTTGCACCAAGGAGATCCCGACCTCGGTCGTGGAATTTCTGCGGATGCGGATCGACGTCTCTGACGTTGAAGACGACGATGCCCTGCGCGTGCTGCTTAGGCAAAAGCTGCGGGACAAGGCGCAAAGCCTGGTGTCGGCGAGCGCCGTCATCCGACTTGAACTAACCGGGCGGACTCCCCGGTGCTGGCAGATGTTGCGGGATCAGGACTTCTGGACGGAAATCGCGTCGGAATATGCCCGCGAAACGGGCACCCTATGGCTGGACAAGGTCATCTTTAACCTGTCCGACAGCACAGCCCCCGGACACAGTGCCACGGACGAACTGGCCGAAATCATGAGGAGCATCCGGGAAGATGCGCACTTTACCCGGACCTGCCGTACAGAGATTGAAGATATCCTGAACGAATTGCCGCAGAACCGGCGCGAGGAGCTGGTGCCGGATGAAACCGCGATGGATCGGCTTGTGCAGGATATCGCAGGAATGGGCACCGAGAGGATCCTCGCGTGCATGAAAGGGGTCACATCCTGATGCGGATTGCGCAGCTGCATCTCGAATTTTTCGGGCACTTCACCGATAAGAACCTTGATTTCAGACCAGCCGGACACGCGTCCGACTTCCACCTGATCTACGGCTTGAACGAGGCTGGCAAGACAACGATTATGGAGGCCTATCTGCGCCTGCTCTACGGCTTTCCACATCGGGAACCCTATGAGTTTCAGCACCAGCGCAAGAATCTCAGGGTCTCGGGTATTCTTGAAATCGATGGGCAACCCCGCCTGTTCAAACGTCTGCCATCCCGCAACGACAGCCTCAGAGACATAGACGACGTGACCCTGCCAGAGACCGCGATCACCGCGCCCTTGGGCGGGCTGTCGCCTGAGGATTATCGCAGCCTGCTTTGTCTGGACGACAACACTATTGAACAGGGCGGCGAGGACATTGCAAATGCACGCGGCGAGCTCGGCAAGATTCTGTTCTCTGCAACAGCCGGTATCGCAGAGCTGAACGCCGTGCTTGAACAGGCACGGGCGAAAGCCAGCGACCTTTACAAGAAACGTGCCCGCACCACGCGGATAGCGGAACTGAAGCGCGAGATACGCGACGTTAACGACAACATCCGGAACATCAATGTCAACGTCCACGCTTTGCGCACGCTAAAGACTGCCCTTGATGATGCCAGGCACGAAGCAGCACAAGCGCAGAAAGCACTAGAGCGGCTTCGCGCTGAACAGAACCGGACCGACGTGCTGCGCCGGGCACTGCCGAATCTGGGCGAGCTCGACCAGCTTGTGGACGAGATCGCAGCGTATTCAGAATATCCTGACAGGATCGACATCAATCCCGAAGAGCTCGTCAACATGATGACCGCGCGGGGACAGGCAGATGCCGAGCTACAGCGCCTGAAGGACAGTATTGGCAACACAGAACAGGCGCGCGCCGCGCTCGTGCTGGATCAAGACCGCCTGGCCCTGGCTGATCAGCTGGACCAGCTGGACGAATCGCACAGCCGGATGCAGACGGCTGCGTCGGATCTTCCCCGACGCCAGCGCGAGCATGAGGAAGCATTTGCAGAAATGATACACATCGCGCGTGACCTGGGTGCCCCCAGGACTGTGATGCGCTTGGGCTTGTCACATCCCAGGCGGAGATCGCTACGCTTGAGGACCTGCGTGACAAGATGCGCGCGGCCGACGCGAATCAGGAGAGGGGCGCGCGCGAGGTCGAAACTGTGCAGAACCACATCACCCAGGAAGAGAAGGCGTTCCAAGCCTTGCAGCAAAACCCGCCTCAAACGGGTCTTGTGGATCTGATCAAACGGTTCGACGCAGAGGCGTTGGCACCCGCAGTCGCCAAGGCGACAGAAGCCATCGCATCAGCTGATGCCGTGTTGCA
This sequence comes from Paracoccaceae bacterium, assembly GCA_014623385.1. GTDB lineage: Bacteria > Pseudomonadota > Alphaproteobacteria > Rhodobacterales > Rhodobacteraceae > JACOMT01. The sequence continues at coordinate 11,721 of JACOMT010000079.1, read as the reverse complement.
GGACGCGCTTGATGCGCTCACTGTCAGCACGTGCAGCTTCACACAGCTTCCGCATTGCCCGATAGACCCGGCGACGGCAACCGAGCTCGCGGGACGACATGCCGACCTGACGGCCAAAATTGCACGGGCGAATGATACGCTGAACCAGCACGAAGAAGACAGTGCCGCGATGGCGGCCGAAATGGCGTGCCCTCGTGGACAATGTCGGCGTTGCCAGCGATGAAGAGGCACGAGCTGCGCGCGCACGGCGTGACGCCCTATGGCGGGACCACCGAACGGACCTGACCGCCGAGAGCGCGGACCGCTTCGCACCCGCGATGAAACGGGTAGACGATATAGACGCCGCCCGACTGGCCCATGCCGCCGATCTCGGCAAGCTCCGAAAGCTTGAACAGGATATGGCGGCGGCAAAGGCGCGCGCCACAAAGACCAGAGAACAGCGCGACCGGCTCACGCAACAGGCGCAAGAGCTCGAGGCCCAGGCCAAAGACCATTCGACGAGTATCGGCCTGCCGACGCTTTCGCCTTTCGCCCTTGCAGATTGGGCTGCCCATAATGTCAGGGCCAAGAACGCGAATCGGCGGCGCGATATGCTTGCCGTACAGCATCAGGAAACGCTGGACCGCGCAGAACGGCTTCGGCAGAACCTCTTGCCCCTCGTTGAATTAGAGACCCCCACATTCGATGCGGCACTGTCGGCGGCGCGGCGACTGGCCGATGCCGAGCGGATTTACCTGGATGAGGTACAGGCAGCTTCGGACAAGATAACCGATCTGGAAGAGGACCTTGATTATCGGCAGGACGAGCAACGCGCGTTCACAAACACCGCCGAACAGACGTCCATGCGCTGGATTGCCAGGGTTCAGGAATTGTTCGGGGATGCCCTGCCACCCGACAAGCTTGCCGACGATCTCGGGCTGCTGCACGATTTGCGGGAACATGACGGGAAACGACGGGACCTCAAGCGCCGGGTCTCTGCGATGCAAGACGACCAGCAGCGGTTTACCGTGGCCGTGGCGGCACTTGGTGCCCGTTTCGACATCAAAGATTGCGATCCTCTTGAAATGTTCCGGCATCTGCGGGACGTTGCGGAACAAGCCCAAGCCGACAAGTCACGACACGGGGAATTGGGCACCACCCTGAATAAGGACAGGGAGCGCCGCGATGTTTGCAATGCGACGCTGGAAGATATCGACAGGAAGGTTGCGGACCTTGGCCGACAGTTCCCCGAGTCAGTGGATACCAGCACGCTTGATGCCCTGCGCACCGCCGTGGGCACCGCCCGGGACGTAATCGAAAAACGGGACCGGATCGCCGAACTGAAACGGTCAATCTTTGCTGAGCTCTCGCTGTCCAGCCTCAAAGAGGCCCGTGCCCTGATCGGTGAACAAACAGCACCTGACCTTGACGCAAAGATACAAACGCTTGGGGCCGAGCTCGATCCTGCACAAAACAGGCTGACTAAAGCTATTGAAGCCCGGACGAACGCAGAGCGGGATCTCAGGGCCGTCACCGGCGGCGCGGAGGTCGCAGAGCTGGTCGAGCACCGCACCACGCTTGAGCTGCAAATCGAAGAGGCCATTCTCGAATACCTGCAATGGGATGTCGGCCTGCGTATCGCTGAAACCGCCATTCGCCGATATCGCGACAAGCATCGGCATGCAATGATGGCTTCGACCGAGCAGGCTTTTGCCGAGCTCACGAACGGGGCCTACAAAAAGCTGCAGACGCAGCCAGATGGCTCGTCGGAAATCCTGTTGGCGGTCGATGCAAACGGCACCCCCAAGCAGATTCGCGACATGTCAAAGGGAACCAGGTTCCAGCTCTACTTGTCGCTACGTGCTGCGGCCTATGAACAACTGGTAGCCCAGGGTGTGCAGCTCCCCTTTTTCTGCGATGATGTCTTTGAAACCTTCGATGATAATCGTACACGCACCGCTTGCCGTCTGATGGAGCGGGTCGGCAGGAACGGCCAGGCTATCTACCTGACGCATCATCGCCACGTCGTCGAAATCGCCAAAGAAGTGTGCCATATTCAGCCCGTGATTCATGAAATCTAAGGGCAAAGCCCGGGGTTCTGGCCCCTGAAAGCACCATTTTGGTTTTCTCGCCTTTATTGGCCGCTCGACTGTGTCACAATCAACTGCAAAATTATGTTGATCCCATTTACGATGGATGCAGCCCGACACGGCTGCCTGTTCTTGCAGCTGCAACAGAATCCTGGCCCCATCGTGGCCCCGCGCCGTTCTGCATGAATTTGGACCAATGCTTCGTAACGTCGGCAAAAAGCCATCCTGTCAAAGTTACAGACACGGCTCGCCAGGGGGGCAGCTGACACCATGCGCCAGGGTTCTTTGAGGCTATTGGCCCAGCCGGGGGCAGCTTTCACAAGTACCATGAGCGGTGGGCTGAAACCGGCTTTTTGATCGGTGTTGTGCGTGCCGTCACACCGTAAAAAGATGTGCGTGCCGTCACACCGTAAAAAGATGTGCGTGCCGTCACACCGTAAAAAGAGATGGATCGCAAAATCCCTGTTCAAAGCACAGCGTGACAGAACGACTGTCCAAGCACTTGGCATTCTGGCAATGATTTGCGGTGCGCCGCTCCCTGTCCCGCATCACGTCCGATCACGCCCGCCTCCTGGCCGAACCCGGGCATCTTTGCGGGCTCTCGGGCACACTTGGCCAAACCTCACACCATCAGGGCGGCCGTGGCCGGTTCAATACCCCTTCTTCACAACAATTCGCTTGAATTCGCTTGACAGTAAAAATGCTGATTATGACCCTTTATCCACAAAAACATCAACAGGGGATCGCGACCAGCGGGCGCGATGGATCGCAAAATCTCAAAGCACAGCGTGACAGAACGACTGTCCAAGCACTTGGCATTCTGGCAATGATTTGCGGTGCTGTCCTGCATCACGTCCGATCACGCCCGCCTCTTGGCCGAACCCGGGCATCGTTGCGGGCCATCGGGCACACTTGGCCAAACCTCACACCGTCGGGGCAGCCGTGACCGGTTCAGTGCCCCTTGTTCACAACAATTTGCTTGAATTCGCTTGACGGCAAGAATTTCCAATTCCCACTCTTTATCCACAAAAACATCAACAGGGGATCGCAACCAGCGGGCGCGATGGATGAGGTAGACGAATAAATGTGCACTATGGGTTGCAAGGCTGCGGATTTCTTGATTAGCAGAGAACGCCAAAAACTAGGGGCACCACCCTTTATCGGTCTTATCCCGCTGAACAAAGCCGATGAAAAGCGCGCCATTGAGCATACGCAACGGTTTCTGGACGGTCAGCCCGAAAGGCTGGAGGCGTTGTTCCACCAGTTTCCAAATCTCGCCACATGGCTCGTTACCCATTCTTTGAGCGAAAAATATGGAGCCAACGGCCATGCGGTGTATCGGCACATCGCCCAAATGCTTGGCATTCCGCTGGATACCCAGGCAACGCGCAAAATGCTGTCCAGCGCGTTCCTAGATGTGTGTGACCGGTTCGGTTTGCCCAGCCGAGGGTTGGACCGCGATGTTGACGTCTACCTTCTCCATACCGGGGTGAGCCAGGAACAGCTTCCACACCTGATTGACGCGTTCCTGAGCCAGGAATCGGCATTCGGGCCGCCGCCTGTCGAAACGACTGCGGGGCTCAACCAATGGGAAAACGATGCCCTGGATTTTCTGCCCACGGGGGTCAAAGTACCTCGCCGCGCGATCCTTTGGGATGAAACCGCCTACCATGCCGACCTGTTTGCACAGCTCCACGACAATCCGGCGGCCTTTGTCCCAAAGATCGAGTTCGAACAGGTCTTTAAACAGGTCTTTGACCAGAGATTACAGGAGCCGCGACCAGCATCAGGCCGGGGAAGGGGCGCGGCCCCCGCACCGCGCCCGCGGCTTTGCTGGCAATCCGGCGCGCTTGTACTCAGACTGCCCCGATGCGAGGGGCGTATTCGCCTCCGACTCGATGAGGAACAGCAACCGCTACGGTTGCGCGGGGGGGAGCACTGGACGTTACCGCAGCCCTGGCCGCGCAGGCTACATTGGGAAATCGCGGGCCAGCCCGGTCAGCGCACGCTTCTCGCGCATGGGGGATGCGCCATATTCGACAGGCTCACCGGCCGTCACCTGCATGATATATCGCAAGACTCGAAAAATGAACTGGTGGATTCAAGGGACATCGCGATCCTGGCCCGCGGCCCGTTCACGGTCGCGGACGAACTGGCCTTTGAGCTGGGGGCTGAAAGTTATGTGGGTTTCGCGACCCTTGGACCCCGCCCTGTGGCGCTTGCCCTCGGCGGTGCGCAAACAGACCTCAGGGCCCGTCCACGAAGACGCCTTTCATTGGTGGGGGACGAGATCGCGAACGGCCCGCAGGGTATCCTGTACGGGCCTACCGCGCGCCTTCAGATCGAAACCGGGCTGACCCATTCCAAAACGCGCACGCTACGTGTCACGCATGAACAGCAGTCGCCGCGGTTTGTCGAGGTCCCGATCCAAAATGACGGTTCTGGTGCTATCGGACTGACCGGGCTCCTCGCGCATTTCCCGGAGGCGGAGGCAGCGGACCCGCTGCGCCTTGGGATAGAGCTGATGGCACCGGGCACAAAACCGGGCACAAAAGAGCATTCTGCCCGCATCAAGCTGTCCGTCTGGGTTTGGCCCGGATTTCGCGGCCAGGAGCATATCCAGCTCCACAGTGTCCGGCCGGTCGGCAACCTCGTACGGAACAAATGCCGCCATGTCGGCCTTGACGATCACGGTTACCTCTGCCTTGATCGCGAAGGCGGATACAAACATGCGTGCGCCGTGTTCCGGATCGGGGATGATGATGTTCCCTTTGATCTGCCCTGGCCCGATGTCACCGTAACCAGGCACCGTGCAGAGGGAGGGCCAGCCTTTCTGCCGCTTGGCACGCGGCTCTCGGTTAGTGAAGAGGATCGCTTTGACACCATAAGCATCCGGTGCCCTGACCAGAGGGCGCAACTGATCATCCGCGGCACGCGCGAGAAACGGCCGTTTTTTATGGGGCTAACCCGCAATCTCGCGGTTCGGGATCTTCTGGGGCCCGCATCCGATGAATATGTGCGACTTCGGCGCGAAAACGGTTCAGAGCTCGTGTTGTTCGAACTGATCGCGGCACGTGTCCCCCGGAAAATTGACCTGCGCGCTGCGGGGAACCCGATCCGGCTGTGCCTGACATTCAAAGAATTGATAGACGCGGTGGCCGTCGAGGTTGAGAATGAAACCGGAAATGTGGAACGCGCCGAGGCCGCACTTCGGCATCGACCGGTGGCGGTGCGCCGTCCGGAATGGTTCCATGCCGAGGTTTGCGATGACGACGCGCAGGGCCTTGAACTAACCCTTGATGGCGGTTGGCTCGATGACGGCCCCGGCCTGGCCCGACTGCTGATCCGCCCCGAAGGCCGCGACAGCTGGCACCCGCTGCGTACTGCACAGGGTGCCAGTGTTGCAATCGCGCTTGCCAACCCGGCGGCGGACGCCCCCCCGCAGGACGCGGACGAGCTCCGGCGGCGGTTCGAGGCGCTCTGTCGCTGGTTCTCGGAACCTTATGCGGCAGAGTGCTGGCCAGTGCTGGAACGTACATTGGTCCCACGCTGGCGGGAGCTCGGCCTTCGGCTGCGCGACGTACCCGGGGGCGATAGCGCGATAATGCAGGCGGCCTGTTTGCCACCGCCCGACCACGCGCCCCCTGACTGGATACCGATCCTGCACCCTGTGCAATTCGCACCGGATCTATACGCCGCTGCCCCGCCGGTATTCGCCGCATTGGCGGCTTCCAGTGATCCCGGCACCGCCGAACTGGCGGCACTCGCCACGCTCAACACGGCGCGCCTTCGTGAATCGTCTCACCTGCACGAAACCGCCCTCCTCGCCTTCCAAAACGTACGGGTAGCACAGGATAATGGTGCGCCGTTAAAGGGGTTTGATCCGGCACGATTCTTCCGGAACCTGCCACAGCCACAGGTGGATACAGACCCATCGGCAGGATGGTTCTGGCGTGGTTCGCCCGTGCTTGGGCCCGGCCACTGGCGTGCGGCACATCTTCGCCTTGCCGAACGGCTCGACGAGGCTGGTTTGTTTGTCGGGGATACAGCCGAGGAGGAACCACAATGCCAGCCCTCTTTGCTGCGGCTGATACAAGCCGCCTGGAACCTGGAAGAGGAAAAGCTTCGCCCGTCGGCCCCCCTTCGAAATGCAGAGTCCGGGGAACCGGACCAGGTTGATCGTTGGGCTTCGGTGCTGTTGTCCGGCTTTGCCCGGGCAAGCCGCTTGAACGAGGTGGACGAGTACGTTAAAAAACTTTCCGCACAGGCGGACATACAGGCGGACATATCGCCAGAGCAGGCGCTTACCGGCATCGCCCGCATGCTGCGCCTCGCACCAGAGCTGTTCGCCTTTCATCTGTTACTATGGCAAATCGCCAGGGAACGCCCATGACCGAATTCGACCCCATCCCATTCAGGGACCGCCTGCGCCAGACGCTGGCGCGCTACATCACAACCGCCACCGCCGTCTCGGCCGCGCGGGCACCGCGGCTCTCCCGCGCTGTGGCCGACAAAGTGGCAGAGGCTGCTCTTGTGCAGGGCCCGTTCGTTGAAAGCTTGCCAGACTTTGAAAAGGGTGGATGCATCAGGGAGCTCGTGGATAACGGCACTTTGCATGGCACCTGGTCGGTGCTTTCCAAAAGCGCGGCGGGGGACTCCCTATGGCACAGGCCGCTGCATCTGCACCAGTCTGCGGCCATCGGGCGCGACGAAAACTATCTGGTCGCCACTGGCACCGGCTCTGGCAAAACGGAATCCTTTCTCTTCCCCCTGATCGACGCTCTTCTGCGTCAAGGGGAACCAGAACGGCCTGGCGTTCGGGCGATCCTTGTCTATCCGCTCAACGCCCTTGCCAACGACCAGATGCATCGCATCGCCCGGCTGCTGTTTCAGGATCTTGGTGACCCCGGCATCACGCTCGGCCGCTTTACCGGGCAGGTACGCTCTGATGCGACCAGAGCGGATGTGGAACGGAAACTGATCGACACGCCCGCGTTCCGGGACGCGTTCCCCGACGCGCGCCACGCATCGCCAAACTGGCGTCTCGCCAGGGGCGAAATGCTGGAAAAACCGCCGCATATCCTCATCACCAACTACGCGATGCTTGAACACATCCTGCTATTGCCGCGCAACCGCGCGCTGCTGGCCGGGGCCGATATCCGATGGCTTGTCCTTGACGAGATCCACACCTATACTGGTGCCCAGGCTATCGAGGTCGCGTTCCTGCTGCGCAAACTGAAAGCGCGGCTTGACATACCCCGGGGGCGGATCCGCTGTGTGGGAACATCCGCCAGCCTTGACCCGGCAAAGCGCGAGGAACTCGCCGACTTTGCCGAGGACCTGTTCGGGGAACCGTTCCCCGGCGGCGGCGATGCGGTGATCACGGGCGACAGAAAACCGCATCCCGCCCTGGCCGACGGTGCTCAGAAACCCGTCCCGCTTTCCGCATCTGACTGGAACAAAGCGGGACAGGTTCTGTCAAAGTTGCGGGCACAGGGCAGCCTTGACCCCGACAATGCCAACCACCGGTCCGAGGACTGGAACGAGGCAATGCGCGATGCCGACCTCAACGCGCTGGTCCTGGACCCGCAGCGGCGGTTTGGCGATGAGCTGATTAACAAACTCGCCGGGATCAAACAGGTGCAGGATGTCGCCCGCGCGCTGAACGAAGGCGCATTGCTCTTCAAAGATCTGGCAAAAAGGGTGTTCCCCTCGGAACCCGAAGAAGAAAAGGCGCTGACAGCGCTGACAGCTTTGATCTCGCTGGGCGTTCTGGCCCGGCCTTCTGAATACGGCGCATTTCCACTGCTCCCGGCACGGTTTCACCTGGCTGCCTCGGGCATCGAGGGCGTAGCCCTGAGGCTATCTGCCAAAGACGGTGAGCATTGGTCGGACTTCCAGCTTTCCCGCAATGGCACGCACATAAAAGATGCCCCGGCCTATCCTCTGTTCGTCTGTCGCAACTGCGGCGAGCCCTATGTCGAGGGCTGGAAGTACGGCACCACGCTGCATCCGCGCCCCGATATCCGTCCCGGATCAAAACGCCAGGTTCTCAGATTGATACGCGGCGGAAAAGCCACAACAGAGATTGACCCTGACGCGCCTGACGACGCGCCTGACGACGAATTATGCGTCAACGTTGACACGGGCGATTTGGCTGACGGCCCCGATCCCGATAACAGCATCCTCGCGCTTGCCGAGGCACCGATGGAGGAGGTTGACGAGGAACGCCGCACCTACGTCAAAAAATGTCTCTCATGTGGGGCGAACGGTGGACGCTATGCCGAGCCGGTTACCCCGATCCACCCCGGCGACAATGCGCTTGCCTCGGTGGCAGCACAGACATTGCTGGAGGCCCTGCCGTCGCCAGAGGGGCGATCATCTGAATCGCCAATGGGGGGCCGAACCCTTCTTGTCTTTTCCGACAACCGGCAGGACGCGGCCTTCTTTGCCCCGTTTTTTGAACGTACCGCCCGCGATCAGGCCCTGCGCGCGGCCATGGTCCAGGCCCTGCGCAAAAACACCGAATCCCCATTGGACCTCATGGGGCTGCGCGATGGGGTATGGGGCACGCTGCAAGAATCCGGTTTCAAGCTCTACGACCGCCGCGACCGCGACCCCATGAACAACAGTGCCGCGAAGGACCGCCTGATGGCCCTGATTGCGGCTGAGCTCTGTGGTAACACGCTTCGACTGTCGCTTGAGTCTCTCGGTCTGATCACTGTCCACTATG
>JACOMT010000079.1:0-2895 GCA_014623385.1 Paracoccaceae bacterium | reverse complement strand
GATCGCACAGCAGCTGACAAAAAATGTCCCACCCGAACACCAGGCCATTGTCCCCGCGCTGGTGCGTTATCTGCTCGACCTGATCCGGCAATCAAGAGCAATCAATAATCCGGGGACCATCGACCTCACGGACGAATCCATCTGGGGGAAACTGGCAAGCTCCGACATCTCCTGGGCGCTGACACGGACCAACAAAAGTCGCTGGTTGCGCACATTATGGCCTCAGCGGCCAGGACAGCGCAATCGAAATCGACCACTTTGGCTGCTATGCGACAGACTCGGAATCCCGGAACAGCAGGCAAAGGAAATTCTGGAATCGTTCTGGAATGCGGCGACGCGCCGCAAGTACAACCTCCTGGTACGTGGGGGCTACGGTCATGTGCTGAACCTGGCCGCCATGCGCTTTACATCCACCGCAGAGGCAGAATTGCACCGCTGTGAACGCTGCGGTACCTCCAGCCAGCTCAATCTTGGCGGCGTCTGTACGGCCTGGAAGTGTGACGGGCGTACCGTTTCCGTATCGGACGCGGAACGGCAAGCAATGCGCCGCCGCAATCACTACATTCACCGCTATGAGGGACAGGAGGGACAACCGCTAAGCGGCATCGCCCGAGAGCACACAGCCGCCATATCAACAACGGAACGCGCCGAGATCGAAGAACGGTTCCGGGATGGAAAAATCAATCTGCTCAGCTGCACCACAACGATGGAAATGGGTGTCGATCTGGGCGAGCTGGAGGCGGTGTTCTGTCGGAACGTGCCGCCAGGCATCGCAAATTATCAGCAGCGCGCCGGTCGCGCCGGTCGCCGTGCCCAGGCCGCGCCCATTGCCTTGATGATGGCCAGATCCAACAGGTACGATCAGGCACAGTTCAACGACCTGCGCGGCTACCTCGGGGCATTGCCGCCAGCCCCCTACCTGACGCTGGACAACCCCAGTTTCTTCCGGCGGCATCAGGTTTCATGCCTGTTGGCGGGCTGGCTTGATCAGCACCTTGCGGGTCACGGGCGCATCGGTGCTCCACGTCTGCGCGATGTGCTGGGTGAGGATCTGAACGAGGCGGCCGAGGCTGATCTGAAAACAGACCTTGCGGCATGGCTTGCCTCGGATGCTGGAATTGCCGCGCGCGCGGTTGCCGAACGTATGGTATCCACCCTCCCGCCGGAACTGCGTCATGTGGGCCTCTTCGCGGGGGAGCTGACCGCGCATACGCAAGAGGAGGTAGAGCGCTGGATCGGGGATGTCTGCGCCCACTGGCGTCAGCTGAACCACGCCTATGAAACGGCCCGTGCCGAGCAGAATGATCCGGGGGCAGACGAGCAGGCGCAGATGCGGGCTGGACGTCAAATGAATAACCGCTTGACTGACAGGAAGCGATATCTTGATCAATTCCTCGTCGAAACCCTGTCGCGCGCGGCCGTGATTCCGACCTACAGTTTTCCGGTTCACGCAATTCATCTGGAAATCGTCACCGAACGCGGCGGCCTTGCTGCCCGGGATGACCGCGCGCCACAGCTTGGCCGGGACGCGGCACTGGCAATCGCTGAATATGCACCGGGCGCCGAGGTCGTGGCAGGCGGCCGCATCTGGACATCCGCCGGAATCGCGCGCAGAGCCAGGGTCGGCCCCGGCGACGCCTGGCTGGAACAGGGATACTACCGCATTTGCCCGGCCTGCCGCCATGCGGAAACACAACTCGACCGGGATGCTTTCGGGCAAAATTGCCCTCAATGTGATGCTCCAGTCAGTGGCCGGGGTCGCAAATACGTTAAACCCGTCGGGTTCCTGACATCATATGCTGATGGCCAGGGCAAAGACCCCGGCACGACGCGCCTGCGTATCCGCCCCGTGGACGAAGCACGCCTGTTGACGCGCGCCCGGCCCGGGGATTTTCAGCGCTCGGAGATCGCAAAGGTCACACATTTCTTTGCCCCCGCCATCGCGCGCGAGGGAGGCCAGCCCGGACGCATGCTCATCCTGAACCGCGGACCACAAAGCGCAGGTTATCTTTGGTGCACAAAATGCGAACATGCGGAACCGGCATCCTGGGATGCGCTTGGAGGGGCCGAGATCAAAACCAGGCATAAAAACCCCCGCACCGGTTACCCGTGCCCGGCAGAGTCCCTCCGCTGGCCCGTGGACTTGGCCCATGTTTTTGAAACGGATCTTCGCGGCATCCGCATCAACCAACCGGTTCCCGCTTTTTCCGAACTCCCCACAGCCGAGGAACAGCGGGACGCGCGGGATGGCTTTCTGCGAACGCTGGCAGAGGCATTGCGGCTTGCGGCTGCCGATATTCTTGCAACCGACCCGCGAGATCTGCGCGCCACCGTAGAGCTGCCCGATAGGGTGCCGTTTGTGATCCTGTCAGATTCGGTACCGGGTGGTGCGGGCTACTGTCAGCGGCTGCTTGACGATCCCCGCTGCTCGGCGCGCGTGCTGCTCGGCCGGGCAATCACGATTCTCGATTGCCCGCGTGGCCCAAAGTGCGAGGCAAGCTGTGTGCAGTGCCTGAACCACTATTCCAACCAGTTTTATTGGGACCAGTTTAATCGCCATCCCGTGCGCGAATGGTTGTGCGCCCTTCTTGCAGAATAGTCGCCGCGACCGCCGCACGCCCCCGAAACAGCCATCCCGGTCCCGCAAACGTCACTGCGCCTGCGTCTTCAGGGGGCGGAGCTTGTCGCTGTAGCTGCGCCTGTTTTATGGGGTGCTGAAGATCGCGCCGAGGCCCTCGACAGTGCCCGTGCCCTGCGAAACTGGCTTGATGAGGGGGAGGCATCGGGCCGCCATGCCCTGTTCCTGTTGCCTCCGGGGGCGGTAGAGGCGGGCACACCAACAGGCCTTGACCTCCAGATCGCCCGTGACCTGGCACCTTTTGAACAATCCGGTCG
>JACOMT010000078.1:4620-12311 GCA_014623385.1 Paracoccaceae bacterium | reverse complement strand
TGAGGGCCAGCACCGCCATGGCGATGATGCCGACGGGTCTTGCCGGGCCCCGCGCGGTTCCCCATGCGTGCCAGGGGCGGTACCGACGTTCGTGTTTTCTGTCACTCATCTGTTTGGCTCCTGTTGACCCTGATTCTGCCTGCTGCGCAATACATGCACGGGTGCGCGCGGCTGGTCAACCCTTGTGCGTTGCGGGGTTCTGCCGGGGTGCGACAGGAATCACCGGAACCGGCCAGGCCGTTGTGCAGGGCCGCGCATCCGGGACCGGGTCGGGACCGGGGAAGCGTATCGGGATGGCGGCAGTACCGTTTGCTTTGTCATAGCTGCCACAAGACACCAGTCTTTGGTTAAATCTGTCCTGACGTTCGCTCCAGAAAATTCTTTCACCGACTCTTTGACCGGCGACCAGGATTGCCCTGCATCAGTGCAAAAAACCAGTGCTGTGCCAGTGCTATCATGACGGCTGCTGCTCTCTGGACCATGCCTGTTGATCTCCCTCTGATTTAACCCAGATTAGCAGGATCAAGGCAATTGCGAACAGGGCTATCAGAGGTGTGACGCCAAGCCGCTGGCTGCCAGTCAGGTCAGACGCGACGGCAATCAACGCGGGTGCCAGGAACGATGTTGCTTTTCCCGACAGCGCATACAGGCCAAACGCCTCGGTCATCCGTGCCGAATTGCCTTGTCGTGTCATCATGTTGCGGCTGGCAGATTGTAATGCGCCGCCCGCCGCGCCAATCAATATGCCAGCGACATAGAATGCACTATCCGGAACAGACGAACCTTCTACTAAACGAATTCCGGCAAAATGCGTTGGTGAAATCGATAAAATAAGCCCTGCGGTGAAAACCAATACAAAGCAACACACAACGATCACGGATTTTGGTCCAAATGATCGATCCGCCATTCCACCCAGCCATGCAAAAAGCGCACCGCTTATCGCGGCAACAATACCAAAAATGCCGATCTGCATAATTGACCACCCAAGAACCCCAAACGCGTAGATCCCGCCAAATGTGTACATTCCGTTTAGCGCATCGCGGTAGAACATGGACGACCCAAGATATGCCAGCATTGATCCGTGCGACGGCAAAGTGCGGATCGTTCCCCACAAATCCAAAAGGCTCTGTCCAGAAAGATGGCCTCGCGGTGTTGGGATCTCACGCACCCATAAAAAAAAGGGAATCATGAATACAATGAACCAAATGGCGCAAAATGGGCCGACGATACGGGTATCTGCGCCCGTCGAAGGGTCGAGATCAAACAAAGGTTTGATTTTAAGCAGTGTGAGGCCGCTATCGTCAGATTGGAAAAACGCAATAATGATCAGCAGGGCCAGGATACCTCCCAGATATCCGAATGCCCAGCCCGAACCAGATATCATACCAAGTTCAGATTTTGCGCCCATCGACGGCAAAAGTGCATTTGTGAAGATTGTCGCAAATTCCATACCGATCAGACCAACACCAAACCAAATCAAAACCCGGGTCGCGTCGAATTGGTCCGGGGAACTATACCAGCACATCCAGGCACCAACGGCATAGAGGATCGAAAAAAACCATATCCAGGACAGTTTGCGGCCTGTACTATCGGCGACGGCACCCAAGATTGGCGCAAGGATAGCAATCAGGATACCAGTAACGGCCAATCCATAACCCCATAGGGCTTGTGCCTCTGCTTTGGCTGCCTCGGTTTCCACCCCGCTACTCACCAACCAGGATGTCGCAGTCTGTGCAAAATAAGGGCCGAATATGAACGTCAATAGCAACGTGTTATACGGCTGGCTGGCCCAATCAAAGAAAAACCAGCCCCAGATGCGCTTGCGCATTGGAATCTCTGTCATACCTTTCTCCATATTCTTAAGCGATGCCAGAGCCACGATTGCGCGGATATGGTGCGCGGATATGGCAAGCGTGCCTTGAATGGCGTGGCAACTCATCCTAGGTGCATCTCACGGTCGATACGAGGCGTGCGATGCTATCTTTGTTGCAGATTCTGATGCTGATCCTGAACGTGGTCTGGTTTTTTATAATCGCCCATGTGATCATGAGCTGGCTAATAAATTTCCAGGTGCTAAACCCGTATCAGCCGATTGTGTCGCAGATATGGAATGCGCTGAGCCAGATTTTGGAACCGATTTATGGGCCGCTCCGGCGTATTTTGCCAGCCATTCAGGGCATTGATTTAGCGCCTTTGGTGGCGTTGATCGGGGTTTATGCGGTTCGGATCATCATCCAAAATAACATGCCTGCGTTTTACTAGGTCCGGCCTTGTTGGTCACTTCTTGGTATGGGACTGTCCGTATAGCTGTTCCATCCCGGATGATCACATAGCCCCTCGCCGGTCTGCGCTTCAAGCAAGTCCGGAGCCAGCGTTGGCAACCAGCGTGGCAAATGGCAGAACGCTGCGGCATGTCAGCGCAAACAGTTTTGAAGCGGCGCAAGCGGGCTCACGTGTCCAGGATTACAGCCACAGACGCCGACACCGGCCCGTGGCGTTGCGCAAGGTGCTGTTCCCGGTTTCTCTGGACGATTTGCGCGCGGTCGTACGGGAGTCTCACGCGCCGGGCTGGACTGTTGCCTGCGCTGTCATGGCGCGGGAAATCCGCGCGACTGAACAGGTCAAAGCGCCCCGGCACAAACAACAGCGTCTTCCCTGCCGCAAAGGCAGGGTGAACCACGCCGCCGCTACCGCTTCGTGGCGATTGACCGCGCAAACCGGTGAGTGTTCATTCGGGTGTTCAATGCCAAAACAGCGGCCAACGCACGGGCGCGTTCCGCGTGATCGGGAGTGGGCCTGTCCGATACGCATGGACAACGGGCAGGCGATTCACGGATCGGCTCTTCCGCCTGCGCAAACGTGCCGCGACAGGGGCACATGAGTTTGACCGGCCTGGCATCGACCACCGACTCACCCTGCCGAAATCTCCCCGGACCAACGGCATGGCAGCGCGCGAATGTGGCCATATCGGGGAACTCCCGGGTCCGCTGCAAATGTCTATTGCTCGGACAGTGGCACCCCAAAGCTGGAGCACGCGCCCTCAACTGCGGTTGGATTTCATGCTGTTTTGCGGCCCCGGCCTCTTTGCACCTGTGCCCGATGCGGCGACCCGTTGCCTTTTTCGTAGCCCAGGATGATCTTCTGGCCAGGGGTTGCCGTCAGATCGGGGATCACGGGGCCGCAGCGGCGATTATCGATGCCACACTAACGGAAAGTGCCACCACCGCCCCGGCAACCATATCGACGCGCCCGCAAGACCGGACCAAAGTGCAGGCCCCCGACGATCCGCCTGACGATCCAGGCGTGCATTTCTAGTTAGGGCCGACACGCAAGCGCGGCGGGTCAGGAACGGCGCGAAGCGTATGCCGGGCGACAAAATGACATCCACAAGATGACATCCAACGGCTTTGCCCGCCCGGACAGGGACCGGACGAAGAAAGCTTTGCGGAAAGCTTCATCGACAAGGTCCACACCACAACCTGCGAACCGGGCCGGGAAGCCCTGTCGATACCATTGATCAAAGGGGCAAACGCACAGGCGGCCTATGCCAGTAAGGTCAAGCGGGACGCCCTGTGCGGTCGCCACCGTGACGGAATCATGCGAACGGAGCCGCCCGTCATCGATCCCCCGTCATCGCCCCCTGCGGGCTTCAGAAAAACGCGGCGGCAGGCGGATCTGCAAACCCCGCTTTCGGGTTGCGCAATGCCTATGCCACGATGAAGCACCGCCCGATAGTTCGGGCTGGCCAAAACAAGATGCCTAACTGGCTCTGGCGGCAATCGGGCAGAACCTGCGTGGCACCGCCCCTCAACCGGCAAGCACCGGCAATCGCATAAAACCAGACCACCAAAACCGCTTTGCCCACTGTAAAGTCAGGTAAGGCCAGCAGACCGGACAGAATGGCCCAATGAACGCTTTTGCCGAACATCACGCGCTCACGCAGAGCGCGCATCGAGTTTACGAAGTCATCCGGGGCCAGACTTGGCGCACCCGTCACGGGGTTCCATGTGGCGTCTGCCCATTCGATGGCAACCCGGCGCGGGCCGCATTCCAATCCGCCCACAAGGGGTTGTCGGCAGTACCGCAGCACCCCGGCCCCTACGCCGGGGCCAGGCCGCAATCCAATGGCAGGGCGGCAGGGTCCGGCACGGCCAAAAATAGGGGTCAGAGTGTCGCGGATTGGGCATTATGTTCGTCGCGCTACCGCCCCTTTTTGACACCCATGCCGGGTGCTATGCGATGGGGCATGAGACAGGTCGCGTTGAGCATGACGTTCTGTGCTGTGCCGTGGTCCGCCGCAAGCCCACCCATCATCCGGGCAAAGATGCCCCTTGTCGTGCTACCGCGTTCAACGAGGGTATGAGGTCTGATGCGAGCTGTATGCATTGGGTACCGCGCGCCATCGGAAGATAATTCCACCCGGAACTTGGCCGACATTGATGCGTGGTTGGCCCGTGGGGGCAATACGTGCTATATGCGTGCTATATGCGCGGCACGCAACCAGAACATATCAGACATGGCACCGCAAGGGTTTCGAAACGTGAATCGTGCCGTCAGCAGGCCTGGCCCGCCGGAGGAATTCCACCACAAATTCGGGTCGCCTTTATGCGGATTTCGGGCCAAAAGGCGTTATACTCCATCCTCCCCTATGGAGGATGATGTGATGAAGCAACGCTCATCCACCCTATCGCCGGGTTATTGGTATGTGTTCCGCCCTTGGGGGCCTGCCCGAAATCCGGTACCTTGTTTTACGTGAAAGCGTTTGAGCTGTGCGCATAGCCCTATCTGGCACTTTAAAGTTGATCGTGGCACCAAGACCGGACACTTTATCAGAGTCTTATCAGAGTCAAGGAAGTCAACGCAGCTGGTCGAGGTGATCAGGTACCAATAAACAAGCTGTCGGGGGGATAAAAACATAAGCGGCCCGACATCTGCAACGATGCGGGATTTGCCGCCAATAAAGGTCGGGTATGCGTTCCCAATCTTCGGGCCTTGCAGCTATAGTGCGGAATACCCCATAAAACAGGCCTTGGCCCCGTGGCTCAATTGGATAGAGCAGCCCCCTCCTAAGGGGCAGGTTGCAGGTTCGAACCCTGCCGGGGTCACCAGAATGTATCTATGTAAGCCCCCCCAATCGTCGCATTTCCAGTCTCGATTGGCGTCTTTCGTGAAAACATTGGTGCAATTGGTGAAACGAAAGCTGTTATCGAGCTAGTGCAGGGCGGCAAATCTCCAAAAAAATAGGTTTCAGTATTTTACATTAGGGGCGACTCACCCTGGATGTAAGTTCATCGACTTACATTTAAGAAGTCAGTAACAAATACGGAAAGGACAAAAACCATGGCATACGAAAACCTCACTGCTGGCAAAAATGCAGTTACCTTCAAATCCTTTGGTGTGGATTTGGCGGGTGACCTTTACCTCCCAGAAGGTTTTGATCCTTCCAGGAAATACAAAGCCATCGTCGGCGCGAGCCCTTTCCCACAGGTCAAAGATCAAATCCCGGCGGCTTATGGGTCAGAAATGGCTGCGCGCGGCTTTATCTTCCTCGGCTTCGACTACCTGGGCATGGGTGACTCGCCAGCACTTCCAGGTGAATTCAAGAAATCGCGCTACATGTTCCGTCTGATCGAAAACACATGGGATGCTGTGTCTTATGTGGGAACGCTTTCCTTCGTTGAAGGAATCTATGGCCTGGGTGTTTGCCAGGGTGGTTCAATCATCGCATCCGCAGCCGTTACCGATCACCGCATCAAGAAGATCGCAATGGTTTCCGGCATGATGGCCGCCGACCAGTTCCAGTGGGGCGACAAGGACGTCGTCAACCAGCAGATCGATGCAGCAAATTCTTCGATGCAAAAAATGTACGAAACTGGCGAGCCGGATTACGTGAACACGATTGGACTGGATGACGGTCAATCAAAATAAGAGTTTGTTGGCTCTGGTGTGAACCCGATGGCTGAAGAAACATACGACTACTACGGTCGGGACGGGGTTGCAGGACCGGTGGCTGTTCCCAACTTTTCAAACTCCCACATTGGCGATCAGGGTATGCAATCTCTGATTTCAATTGGTGAACACTACGCCGACAAGATCGTGCAACCTTCGCTGATTGTTTTTAGCCCGACGGCCTGCACGGCAATCTGCTCAACACAGTTCATCGAGCGCCTGACAAACGAGCATGAAGTCATGGAGCGTCCTGAATTCACTCACGTTGACTTCTACCACAAGCCTGAAGCGATCAAAGCTGCGACTGACGCAACTGCGGCCTTCTTCAACAAGTGAACTGTAGCGCGCCACAAATAATGCCCAATCCGTGACAGTTTTGCGCCCAATCCTCGCCTTTTTGCCCCCGATTTTCCCCGCGACAGTTTTGTTGAAATTGCGGATGTGATGGATCGCTTGATCTATGACGGGCGCTCATCGCCTGTTTGGGTCCCTATTTGAGCATAGATTCCCCCTGCTGCGGCAAGTGTTCAAAGGCGGATTTTTATGCAGCCCATGCGCGGTCGTCAACCTCGGCTGGTCCACTGGTGCGCATAGTCAGCCCCGCTGAGCGGACCTGTGACAGCCCTGTTTGACGTGTACGCGAGAATTGAACTGTCCCTGATGGGCTGATCAACAACGCTGGCGCGCAATTGGCCAGACCTGTTGCGGCGTGCACTACTGACGTTAACATGCGCACCCGTGTTCCTGTGATGTGCACCTGTGTATGTGCAGCTGTGCTGCCCTTGGTGCGGGCGGCAGGCGATGGTGCGCGATTGTGAATAGGTCTATCGTCGGGATCACGCCTCTACAGCGCGAACAAAGCGTGGGTTCATGGATTCTCAAAGGCGATAGCGATTGAACATGGGTCCGCGGGTATCCGGTGCAACATGTTGGCCCCGACCTGGGCGCGGACCGCAACGGCCTATATGGCGGGGCCAGGCTCGGCCTTTGTGAATGGGCGGGTGCTGGCAGTTGATGGCGGGTCGGGCGCGGCATCCCGGATCAATTCGGTGCTGGATTTTCAGCCGGGATAAGGGGATTTGCTGCAACAGCCGGTCCCGTTATCTGCTGTGTCTGACTCCCCTGTCAGAGCGGCGCACAGTGGCCCCGGCGCGCATCATCCCCTGGATCAGTATGGCGCACATGACAATCCCCTGACCCATTCCGGTGCGTTAACGGGCAGGGGCCTGGTTGCACAAATGCCGTGATGGATTCACTGGTTGCGTCCAGCGTGGTAGCCGAGAGGCATAAGCAGCTGGATGACGACAAAATACAGGATCAGGAACTGGTCTTCTGGTCTGACCCCGGGATGGTCCGGGTGGGCAAACGCGCACGGGGGCGGGGGCGGTCAGGCAAAGAGGAAATCCTCTGTATCCAGGGTGCCGTGATCCACATCCGTAAGCGTTAGCGTGGCCCCATCCCATGTGACCACCGCATCCCCGCGGCGGTTGGCAATGGACAGATCGTCAAAATCGGTCTGGGGCACGATGATACGGATCCTGTCCGCGCCGGTGCCAAAGTCGGTGATGGTATCGGTGCCGGATCCGGCGGCGAACACAAAGGTATCCGCGCCATTGCCACCGGTGAGCGTATCATTGCCATTGCCACCGATGACCGTGTCATTGCCATTGCCACCCATCACCGTGTCATTGCCGACACCGCCGGACAGGACGTCGTCGCCACCGTCGCCCAGGATCGTGTCG
>JACOMT010000078.1:0-4503 GCA_014623385.1 Paracoccaceae bacterium | reverse complement strand
AGGCAGAGCCGAGGATCTGTTCCACATTGGTGATCACGTCCCCGGTTGCATGGCCACCGCTGGCCGTCCCCGCCGAAAGATCAATCGCCACCCCGGTCCCCGAGGACGCATAGCTGGCCAGGTCCATCGCACCCGTGCCGCCATCGATGACATCCGCGCCTGCGCCGCCTTCCAGGTGGTCGTTCTCTGCACCGCCCCTGAGGGTATCGTCCCCTTTTTCCCCGAACAGCCAGTCAGCACCTTCCTGGCCGAGCAGCGAGTCAGCGTCATCCCCGCCGCGCAGCATATCAGTGCCGCGCCCGCCCGACAGGGTATCGTTGCCATCCCCACCTGACAGGGCGTCATTTCCTATTTCGCCATAGAGATCGTCATGGCCGTCCCCGCCACTGAGTTTGTCATCGCCAAATCCCCCATAGAGCCGGTCATCGCCGTTATTGCCATAGAGCCGGTCCGAACCGTCACCCCCGCTGATAGTGTCATCCCCGGACCCGCCTGCGGCCAGGTCATGGCCATCCCCGGCAGTAATGGTGTCATCGCCCAGGTTACCGTAGAGCAGGTCATCCCCGGATTCACCATACAGGACATCGTTGCCCGACCCACCCAGCACAAGGTCCGCCCCGGACCCGGCATGAATGATATCCGAGTCTGCGCCGCCCTCCAGCCGGTCGGCACCGGACCCGCCCTTGATCTTGTCAGAACCCGTTTGGCCCAGAATCAGGTCCGCCCCGCTATCGCCGGTTATATCGTCATGCTGCGCACCGCCCCATATCCGGTCCGCCCCGGACCAGCCGACAATCTTGTCCGCCCCGGGAAGCCCGACCATCACATCATCGCCCGAGCCCAGCCGCACGTCATTCGCCCCGGAAGAACCGAACACACGATCATTGTCGGCAGAACTGTTTTTAACCGTGGTCCGGGCCAGATTGATCACATCATCCGAGTTCGACCCGGCATATGTGCGCGCGGGGGTAAGATGCACGAATTTGTCAGAGTTATCCTGTACAGCATCCGTTGCGTGCAGTTTTCGGGATCCCCCGTTCGTGAACTCCAGCCGTTCGATATCCTGCAAATGCAGAACCAGGCCTGTCCCGCTGGTATGCACCACCTGGTATTGTCCGATACCTATGCCTTTGGGGATTTTGCCGTCGCCAAGCGAATATCCATTTGCATAATTGTCGATATCATAGTCCCCGACGGTGCCCTGCAGATGCAGGGTATCGGTGCCCCGCCCGCCCTGAATGATATGCTGTGCCCGATGGTCGCCGGTGATGGTGATGCGATCATCCCCCGCCCCGGCATGGATGGTCTTGTCACCGAACCCGTCCAGCGTGATGATGTCATAACCGGTTCCGGCCCGGATCGTATCATCGCCCGACCCGGTACGGATGATATCCGCATCGGCACCGCCGTCAAGATAATCATCACCCGGCCCGCCGTCAATGATGTCAAAACCGGCCCCGCCAAAAATCGAATCGTCGCCATGGCCCCCACCCAGCAGCCTGTCGTTCCCGGTACCACCATCGATATAATCATCGTCAGCCCCGCCGGTGATGCTGTCCGCGCCTGCATTGCCAAACAGCACATCATCGCCGTCACCGCCACGCAGGTTGTCGTCGCCGTCACCGCCGGTGATCATGTCGCCACCGGTGCCTCCGGCGATGCTGTCGGTTCCGGCCCCGCCAAACAGCACATCGCTGCCGCGCCCGCCCCACAGGGTATCGTTGCCCGCATCGCCCGAAATGATATCATCCGCGTGGCCGCCCAATGCCCTGTCATCGCCACCCCGGCCATAAATGCGGATGGTGTTATAAGCATCGCTGCCGTCTAGCCGGTCACCCTGTGCGGTGCCATAGGCGGTTTCGATGCCGCTGGTCGTCATGGACAGATTGACGCGCGTGTCCCCGGTTGCCACGGCGGTGTCGTTCTGGCCGGTTCCGCCGCTGACCACGCTGTCCTGCGCATCGAAAAACAGCACATCATCGACAGCACCACCACACAGCCGGTCGGCCCCGGCGTCGCCCGTGATCAGGTCATCGCCATTGGCACCGATCAACAGGTCATCCCCCGCGCCGCCGGATAGCAGCAGGTTTCTGATGCTGGCCCCGCTGCTGATCGCGTTGTCGCGGTCATCCCCAAACCCGCCATCCAGGTTGGCCACGTGCAGGTTGATGCTGGCAATGCCGGTGCCATCCAGGTCGGCGTAACGCTGCACCAGCCCGGTTTCAAATTCGATGTTGAATCCGGTGCCGGTTTCGACCCGCCGCCAGCCGAATTGCGCGGCACTCAGGGAGATATCCCCGACACCGCCCGCGACCCTCAGGTTGCCGTTGGTCTGTTGCTTGCCAAAATCCAGCTTGGACCCGTTGTGTTCGTATGAAGCCGCGCCAAGCAGGGTATTGCCAAAGATGCTGATATCGTTGCTTTTGTCCGCGTACATGGCGGCGATGTCGGCATCTGTTTTTGGGGCCGTGCCGTCATATTTCAGGACTATTTTGGTAATGCCCCAGGCGGACAGGGATTTGAGTTCCCCGGCATCGGTTTCGCCGTCCTGGTCCAGGTCCTGCCAGATACGCAGTTCCTGTCAGACGGAATCCCTTGCGCTGATAAGGCCGTTATTGTTGTCGTCAAACACGCGCCGCAGCGCCTGCAGGTCGGTGTCACCGCTCTTTCCCCACAGGGTAAAGGCGAGTTCGCGCGCCTGGTCGATTTTGCCATCGCCCGCCCCGCGCGTACCATCGGCGTTCAGGTCAATAACCAGAAACCCGTCATCCGGCCCTGCCCAGGACGTTTATTCAAGGTATCCGTCACCGTCAACGTCAAAAAACGTCCCACCACCAACGGCAACCTCCACACCGTCGCCGTCAAGGTCAAGGATGACCGGCTGCAGCCTCGGGGGTCGTATTTTCGATCCTCATCCGTGGTTCCATACCCCCTGCGTGTACTGTGGCTATAGGCTTTCTGTGGGCCAGTGGTTGGCGGCCCCCCCTCATTGAAACCCGGTGATTCATCCCTGTCATCCCCGTTGCGATCATTGCCCGGATTCTCTGGCCTTGATCGCGGCCTTGGGCTGCTTGTCAGGGTTGAATTGCTATCGCTTTCATTGCCCGGATTCTCTGGCCTTAGTCGCGGCCTTGGGCTGCTTGTCAGGGTTGAACTGCTATCGCTTTCATTGCCCGGATTCTCTGGCCTTAGTCGCGGCCTTGGGCTGCTTGTCAGGGTTGAACTACTATCGCTTTCATTCCCACCATCGCCGGACCCGCCATCCGGTGCAGGGTTTTCGGGTTTTGTTTCGTTCTGGTCCTCCCTGTTATTGCCCCGGTAAGTGCCCTGAATACCAAATTTGCCATCACGTCCGACCCAATCTGCGATTGACTTCCCACTTTCTTTTATAAAATCTGCGGCTGACTTTGCAATATCGCGCGCGGCCCCGAACAAGCCACCGTCATCGGAAACCATTCGGTCGGGGCGGCCATCTCCGTCCCCGAAACGGCCCCCATACCCGGGAAGCGCCAGACCGGCCCCCAGCTCTTTCTCTGTTGGAATCTTGATTGATGCACGTCCTTTCTCGACAAGCCTGTCCGAAAGCCCGTGCATGGTCTCCCCTGTCACCATGTTGCTGATTTGGCAGCGGCTCCAGCATCCGTCGGCTATGGGGACTTCGTATTCAAGATTGGCGTTCAGGA
The DNA here is from genome assembly GCA_014623385.1 of Paracoccaceae bacterium. Taxonomy (GTDB): domain Bacteria; phylum Pseudomonadota; class Alphaproteobacteria; order Rhodobacterales; family Rhodobacteraceae; genus JACOMT01. Next base: position 820 of record JACOMT010000078.1, on the reverse strand, counting down.
AGGCCGCTTTCATTTCCGTGCGCACTTCTGCCAGGATTCCCAGTGCCTCATCCTCCCAAATCCCATCGGTCAGCCGAACAGTGTTATGCGGGGTGGGCAGGCGGTTATCCTTATCGGCAGGATCGGTAGTTGCAAAGACTACCGTCTCATTACGATCTTCAACAATCAAACGCACATCGTCCGTTATCGCGGCGCGTACCCCGGCGGGGAAAAATCCACCTTCCGGGACCCCGTGAATCTCCAATCTGCTGCCATCCGACAATTGCAGGCCGACAAAGGCATGGCCGACCCCCTTGCCAAAAATACCGCCAAGTTCGTTAACGCCAGCATAGAAATACGCCTTGCGCTTTTCTGTCATGGTTTCACTCCTCGCTTGCCTAGGGCACACTGTGGCGCAATTATTCTAGGGTCCGTCAAAATGACGAAACACCATATCAGTATCGATGTCAATTATCTGGTTCTGCTCATCAACATACCACGTTACCAAAAACGTGGACTGGCCACAAGGTATTCTACCGGCGAACCTAACGCCGTATTTCCTCAAATCCAAGCCAGGTATTATATTTCCTTCTATGTCATGAAAAAAGTCTCCACGCAGTTTTCTCATAAGAAGACCGGCGTCAGAAGGAAAAATCTGGCCGCGAAATCCATATTTCACTAGCCAGGAAATGAGCAGGTCTTCATCAACGCCGTTCAGCTTGGGGGCATATTCGGCGAATTCCTGGAAGTTCGTGAAATGCCTGCAAATCAACCCGCGTTTAAGGGCCGGTGGGGCAAAGATTTCATCGGCATGAGCGGACGGTGTATCAAACGACCGAAA
>JACOMT010000077.1:7733-11872 GCA_014623385.1 Paracoccaceae bacterium | reverse complement strand
CTGGACGGGGCACGGACGAGGAAAGGTTGCATTGACAAGGTCCACAAAGGGCACCTGCCAACCGGGCCGCCTTGCGTGGTCACCACCGTGACGGGATCATGCGAACGGCCACCCGTCATCGACCTCTGCGGGCCCGGGAAAGCGCGGGGGCAGGCTGATATCTAGCCGCCGCTTGGGGGATTGAGCAATGCCTATGCCACGATGAAGCACCGCCCGATAGTTTCGGGCTTGCTAAAACAAAACGCCTAGCTAGCGATGATGGCAATCGGGCAGAACCTGCCCCGTAACCACCGGTAATCGCGTAAACCCAGACCACCAAAACCGCTTTGCCTGATGTCAGGCCAGGTAAGCCAGCGGACCGGACAGAATGGCCAAATCCAGGCGTCCACCGAACATCACCCGCGCGCGCAGAGGTTTTGTTGACGAAATGGCGATTTTGTCCTTGCCAGTGGTCACTTGCTCTCTTGACGCTGTGACGGGTTTGCCCCTAAACTACTTGTGTGCTCGGAAGGCCGGATGGCTGCTGCGGTGGCGTGCCACCGGAGAGGAAAGTCCGGACTCCATGAAGCAACGGTGCCGGGTAATGCCCGGGCGGGGTGACCCGACGGAAAGTGCCACAGAAATCAAACCGCCCCATTGGGGTAAGGGTGAAACGGTGGGGTAAGAGCCCACCGCGCGGCTGGCAACAGCGGCGGCACGGCAAACCCCACCGGGAGCAATGCCAAATAGGACCCCCGCGCGGGCCAGGGTTCCCTTAGGAACCGCCGCTAGGTCGCTTCAGCCAAGAGGGATCGGGTTGGCAGCTTGAGGTGCCGGGCAACCGGTACCCTAGATGAATGGCCATCCCCGGAGCAATCCGGGACAGAATCCGGCTTACAGGTCTTCCGGGCGCGATTGACTTAATGAGACAGTCCCGTGCGGTGCAGACTCTACCTTCTGACATTGATAGGAAAGCCCTTCGCCTCCGGCCGGTTGATTGCCGAACACGGGTGCAATTGGACAAAAACGGCTGTGCTATCGCCACGACCCTGCCACAGGCATCCGTAAGGCCACTGTGGTGATAGATTAAGCTCTTGGGTTTTTATATACTTGACCCCGAGGATGGCCCCCGACAACAGGTTCCATACAGGAAATACGGCAGCCTGAGCCGACACGCCCTGAAACCGGTGTGGCCTTTCCTGTTGCAGCATGTCAAACAGAGGGATTTTCCGGAAAAGACAATGCTTGAAGATTTGTACCGCTTCTGATGGTCAGGGCGCGTCCGGGCCCCAAAACCTGTCCCGCCGCTTTTTTAGTGGGGGACAGAAGGCACAAAGATATCAATCAATATAAACGCATCGCATCACCTGTGGTGCCCAGGAGAGGACTCGAACCTCCACGCCCATAGGGGCACTAGCACCTGAAGCTAGCGCGTCTACCAATTCCGCCACCTGGGCAGGTAGCATGGCATAGGCGTTTACGCCTCCCAACAAAGAGTGTCAAACGGATTTAGGCGAATTTTCTACGCTATGCCTGGGCGCGGCTATTCCTCTGCAACGGGGCGTTTTTGCGGCTTGTCTGACCGGGGCCGGAACGGTATACTGATAAAAAATCGGGTGCCTTGGAGTGACGGCATGTCGAAATTGGTCACAATCTATGGCGGCAGCGGATTTGTCGGACGGTATATTGCCCGACAAATGGCAAATGCGGGTTGGCGCGTACGGGTGGCGGTTCGCCATCCGAACGAGGCGATTTTTGTCAAACCCTATGGCGTTGTGGGCCAGGTGGAACCCGTGTTCTGCAATATCCGCGACGATGCCTTGGTCGCCGGGACCATGGCGGGCGTGGATGCGGTCGTGAACTGTGTCGGTATCCTGTCCGAAACCGGCAAGAACACCTTTGACGCGATCCAGGCCGAAGGGGCGGGCCGGATCGCCCGGAATGCCGCCGAACAGGGTATCGCCCGTATGGTTCACATATCTGCCATTGGTGCCAATGCCGAAGCAGAGAGCTTTTATGCCCAAACCAAGGCCGCTGGGGAAAAGATGGTTCTGGACCACATTCCGGATGCCTTGATTCTGCGCCCGTCAATTGTGTTCGGGCCGGAGGACGAGTTTTTTAATCGCTTCGCAGGCATGTCGCGCATGGGCCCGCTCTTACCCGTTGTGGGGGCGGCAACGTTGTTTCAACCGGTCTATGTCGATGATGTGGCCAAGGCGGCAGTACAGGGCGTGTTGGGTACAGCCGAATCCGGCATTTATGAATTGGGTGGGCCGGATGTGGCCAGCTTTCGCGATCTGATGATCACCATGCTGGATATCATCCGCCGACGTCGTTTGGTGATCAATGTTCCATTCTTTGCTGCAAGGATCATGGCTTTTTGTTTCGACATGGGCGAAATCATGTCCGCCGGTTTGTGGCGCAACACGATGATCACACGGGATCAGGTGAAAAACCTGGCCGTGGACAATGTGGTATCCGAAGATGCAAAATCCTTTGCTGATCTTGGCATAACGCCGGTCTCAATTGGTACGGTCCTACCCGATTACCTGTGGCGGTTCCGCCCGTCGGGCCAATATGCCGCGATCAAGGAATCGGCGCGCAATCTGCGCACCTAGGAATAGGCATAAACCAGCAGGGCTATGCCCAGAATAACCCGATAGATGACGTAGGGCGTGAAACTCGCGCTGCGAGACAGCCGCATCATCAGGCTTAATGCCAACAGGGCGGAGCCAAAGGCCAAAAGCGCGGCTAGCCCCACGTCACGCAAAAGCCCCGTGTCGTCGCCAATCGTCACATGCACGCCCAGAACCACGCCCGAGGCCGCAATGGTCGGGATTGACATCAACATCGCCAACCGCACCGCCGAAGTACGATCATAGCCCAGGTGCCGCGCGCCGGTGATCGTGATTCCCGACCGGGATGTCCCCGGGATCAGCGCGACCGCCTGCCACAAGCCCATGATCGCCGCGTGACGGATCGTCCAATCTTTGTCCCGCCGACTTACGGGTCCCGTCCGGTCGGCCCAGTAAAGCACCAAACCAAAAATCAGCATGGTCCAGCCAACCACCGCGACCGAGCGCATCAAATCTGCCAGTCCTGTGATGTGTAGGATCAGACCAAAGACAACCACCGGGGTGGTCGCGATCACCAAGCACAGTGCCAGAAACGCGCCTTGGGTGTCCACCCGACCCCGGAGCAGCCGTACGGTACCTCCCAGCGCCCGCCGCACATCGGGCCATAAATACAGGATAACGGCAAAGAGCGTACCGACATGCACCGCGACATCGATCACCAGCCTTTGATCTTCAAATCCGGTGAGATTAGGCAGCAGCACCAAGTGCCCGGACGAAGAGACGGGTAAAAACTCTGTCACGCCCTGAATGATAGCAATCAGTATCAGTTGAAAAATCGGCATTTGGACGAATCATTCCAATTCGTTTAGGGTAAATCTGATTATAAATAATTGGCATCTTTCAAAGGAAAGCCGCAATTTAGGTCCGATTTATTACTTAAATTTCCACTGGTAGCAACTGTTAAGCCGGATAGAGTTGCGTCATGCCGTTTTTAGGTCAGTAATGTGACTTTTATTCCGCGCCAAACCTCACTAGAGAAGCACAGTGCACCAAATCGCAAGGGGGGTCCAATGGCGGCCAAGCAACCGATGCTTAAATTTGTTCAGATTGAGCGCGATATGCCCGAAAAGCGTGATACGATAGACCGCAAGGAAGATTTCCGTGAGATCTATGCCGAATATGCTGCGGCCAAAGCCGCGGAACAGGCCAGCCGCTGCAGCCAATGTGGTGTTCCCTATTGTCAAAGCCACTGCCCGCTGCACAATAACATTCCCGATTGGCTGAGCCTGACGGCGACCGGGCGGCTGCGCGAGGCGTATGACATCAGCCAAGCGACCAACACCTTTCCCGAAATCTGTGGTCGGGTCTGTCCGCAGGACCGTCTATGCGAAGGCAATTGCGTGATCGAACAATCCGGCCACGGTACGGTTACAATCGGAGCGATCGAAAAGTATATCACCGATACCGCATGGGAAAACGGCTGGGTCACGCCCGTGACGCCCGCCTCGGAGCGGTCGGAAAGCGTGGGCATCATCGGTGCAGGGCCCGGCGGGCTGGCGGCGGCGGATATGTTGCGCCAGGGCG
>JACOMT010000077.1:0-7706 GCA_014623385.1 Paracoccaceae bacterium | reverse complement strand
TTTATGACCGCCATGACCGGGCGGGCGGGCTGCTGACCTATGGCATCCCGTGCTTCAAACTGGAAAAGGAAGTGGTCACGCGCCGGATAGAACAGATGCGCCTCGGTGGTGTTGTGTTCCGCCTGAACTGTGCCGTGGGTGAGGATATCAGCTTTGCCGATATCCGCGGCCAGCATGACGCGGTGATCATCGCGACCGGCGTCTACAAATCCCGCGACCTGAAAATGCCGGGATCAGGTGCGGAGGGCATTGTCAAAGCAATCGACTATTTGACCGCGTCCAACAAACAGAGCTTTGGGGACAGTGTCCCCGCATTTGACAATGGCACGCTTAATGCCCAAGGCAAACGCGTGGTGGTGATCGGTGGCGGCGACACGGCGATGGATTGTGTTCGCACAGCCATACGTCAGGGTGCCAAAACGGTGACCTGTCTTTATCGCCGGGATAAGGCGAACATGCCCGGATCACAGCGCGAGGTGCAGAATGCCGAAGAGGAAGGCGTGTATTTCGAATGGCTAAGAGTGCCCAAAGGGTTCATGGGCGACGATCATGTGACCGGTGTTGTTGTTCAGAAAATGCGACTGGACGCGCCGGATGCGACGGGCCGCCAAATGCCAAAGGTGATCGAAGGGGCAGATTACGTCGAAGATGCCGAGCTGGTGATCAAGGCCCTGGGATTTGAACCCGAAGACCTGCCCAAAATGTGGGACACACCGGAGCCGGAGGTGACCCGTTGGGGTACGGTCAAGGCGGAATTCGGATCAGGCAAAACGGAATTGCCAGGCGTTTACGTGATCGGGGACATTGTGCGCGGCGCATCGCTGGTGGTTTGGGCCATTCGCGACGGGCGCGACTGTGCAGCGGCCATTCTGGATACGTTCAGGGCCAAAACAATCGCGGCTGAATAGGGCGTCAGGCCTGGAGAATGATATGGAACAGATAACCGGTCAGTGCTTGTACAGTACCGTGCAGGTGACGGTGCCCCCGATGTCCCATGACTTCGAAGCTTGTCATCGCGTGCTCTGTCGTGCGGTGATCAGCGGCGGGCCGTTTTTCGGCATGGCCGCACGCGTGTTTGATGGTCAATTCACGGGCGATGCGGATATCGCCATTTATCGGTCTTCCGAATCGGCCAAACGCGGGTTTTGCGGCATATGTGGCGCTGTGCTTTGGCACAAGATCACGGCTCCCGGCCCAATGCATGGTCAGGTTCAGGTCGCCGCTGGTCTGTTTCCGGATCCCGGGGATGCCAAGCCGGGGGTGGATTTGTATATCGGCAAAAAGCCCGTCGGCTATAGCCTTGCCGGTGAACGAGGCCAGATGACCGAGGCCGAGGTGATTGCCGCCTTTGCCCTGTCAGAGTCGGGTGGGTCGGAATGAGGGAATTTCTCTATTGTCTCTTGGCCCTAATGCCTCTGACGGCCACCGCAGATCCGACGCGGTTTTACCCGCCCCAGGGCTGTACAGGTTTAGTTACCGTGCAAACGCGCGGCTGCAGCGTCAGTAACATCTGGACATGCGAGGCGGATACCCCCGGTGACAGTTGGGAAATTGTGTTTCTCAATGATGGCCCGGTGCATATGGGCCGCATCGACTACGAAGGTCAGTGGCTGGAAAACTATGACATGTTCCCAATCGAACGCGAGGTTCTGGAACAGCCGTCCAGGGATCCGTTCAGCCTGACCGAGCTTTTTACCTCTGGGCTGGACACAGCCGATTTTACTCTGCGTTCAGGCGAGGGACGGACCCGAGTCAAAGGCTTTGACCGGCTGACGGGCGAGACGGTTGTCATCGATGATGAACCGCTGTTGATCACCGAATTTATGGTCGAGCTTTATACTCTGTCCGGGGACCAGCTCTATCGTCGGGAAGGCAACGAACATGTGTCGGAAAAATTCCGGCGCTTTTTTGGCGGACCCAGCACAGTTGAAATTGATGATCGCCAGATCAAGGTCGATTATTCACCTGTAGAATTCATCTATCCGGGCGAGCCCGGTTTTTTCACAAAGATCCCGAAATACGATTGCGAGGCTGAAATGGTCCGCTTCGTGCCAATCAGGAAAGGATCAGTCAAGTGACAAAATATAACGACATCTGGGCACAGCAGACCGCAACCAAACGCGCATGGCTGGCCGAAAACGGCCTGTATTCTGAAGCCGAGGAACATGCCTCTTGCGGCGTTGGTCTGGTGGTGTCGCTGGACGGAGCCAAAAGCCGCAAGGTGGTGGATGCCGGGATCAATGCGCTCAAGACGGTCTGGCACCGCGGTGCCGTGGATGCCGATGGCAAAACCGGGGACGGCGCGGGCATTCATGTCCAGATCCCGGTGCGCTTTTTTTATGACCAGATCCAACGCACCGGCCATGAGCCCAATGTCGGCCAGCTGATTGCGGTGGGTCAGGTGTTTTTACCCCGCACTAATTTCGGGGCACAGGAAACCTGTAGGACCATCGTGGAAACAGAAGTTCTGCGCAAAGGCTATCACATCTACGGCTGGCGCCATGTACCGGTGAACATCTCTGTGCTGGGCGAAAAGGCCAACGCCACCCGCCCCGAGATTGAACAGATACTGATCGCGAATACCAAAGGTGTGAACGAGGAAACCTTTGAACGCGAACTTTATGTTATACGGCGCCGTATTGAAAAGGCCGCGGCGGGCATTGGCGAGCTTTATGTCGCTTCGCTCAGCTGTCGGTCGATCATTTACAAGGGCATGATGCTGGCTGAGCAGGTAGCAGAGTTTTATCCCGACCTCAAAGACATCCGGTTCGAAAGTGCCTTTGCCATCTATCATCAGCGCTATTCCACCAACACGTTCCCGCAATGGTGGCTTGCACAACCATTCCGGATGCTGGCCCACAATGGCGAAATCAACACGCTCAAAGGTAACGTAAACTGGATGAAAAGCCATGAGATCCGTATGGCCTCGTCTACATTTTCCGAAATGGCCGAAGACATCAAACCGATCATTCCGGATGGGTCATCCGATTCTGCAGCCCTGGATGCGGTGTTCGAGGTTCTGGTCCGTGCCGGGCGGAATGCGCCAATGGCGAAAACCATGTTGATCCCGGAAAGCTGGTCCAAACAGGCGGTCGAATTGCCCCAAGCGTGGCGGGACATGTATTCCTATTGCAACTCGGTGATGGAACCCTGGGATGGCCCCGCCGCGCTAGCCATGACGGATGGCCGCTGGGTCTGTGCCGGGCTTGACCGCAATGGGCTGCGCCCGATGCGGTATGTGGTAACTGGCGATGGCCTGTTGATTTCCGGGTCCGAAGTCGGGATGGTCCCGGTGAACGAGGCAAATGTTGTTGAGAAAGGTGCGCTGGGTCCAGGCCAATTGCTGGCTGTTGACATGGCCGAAGGGGGCCATCTGTTCCACGACCGTGAAATCAAGGACAAACTGGCCGCCTCGCACCCCTTTGGCGAATGGGTCGCCAAGATCAACGATGCCGATCAAGTGCTGGTTGGTGTTACCGAGGCACCGTTGTTCCGGGGTGCCGAATTGCGCAAACGCCAGATCGCGGCGGGCTACAGCCTGGAAGATCTGGAACATATCCTGTCGCCGATGGCCGAAGATGGCAAAGAGGTGCTGGCCTCGATGGGTGATGACACGCCGTTGGCGGTTTTGTCGAATCAGCACCGCCCGCTGAGCCATTTCTTCCGCCAGAATTTCAGCCAGGTCACCAACCCGCCCATCGACAGCCTGCGGGAATACCGGGTGATGAGCCTAAAGACCCGGTTCGGGAATCTCAAAAACGTGCTGGACGAAGATAGTAGCCAGACCGAAATCATCGTTCTGGAAAGCCCCTTTGTCGGCAATGCCCAGTGGGACAAGCTTGTCGAACAATTTCGTGCACCTCTGGTAGAAATTGATTGTACCTTCGAACCTGATCAGGGGGCATTGAATGCCGGGCTGGCCCGTATCCGGGCCGAGGCGGAAGAGGCGGTGCGCTCAGGTGCCGGGCATCTGGTGCTGACCGATATCCATTCGAACGCCGACCGTATGGCGATACCCATGATCCTGGCCACAAGTGCGGTGCATAGCCATTTGACTCGCCAAGGTCTGCGCACCTTCTGCTCGCTGAGCGTGCGCACGGCAGAATGCATAGACCCGCATTATTTCGCGGTGCTGATCGGCTGTGGTGCAACGGTTGTGAACGCCTATCTGGCCGAGGATTCGATTGCCGACCGGATTGATCGCGGCCTGTTGGACGGCAATCTGACCCAGATGACCCGGTGCTATCGCAATGCCATTGATGCCGGGCTTTTGAAAATTATGGCCAAGATGGGCATTTCGGTGATCGCGTCTTATCGTGGTGGTCTGAATTTCGAAGCGGTGGGCCTGTCGCGCGCCATGGTGGCCGAGTATTTCCCTGGTATGACATCGCGCATTTCCGGCATCGGGGTCAGTGGGATCCAAAAAAAGGTCGAGGAAATCCACGGCAAGGGCTGGTTGGGCAATCGCAATGTGCTACCCATCGGCGGGTTCTACAAAGCGCGCAAGAGTGGCGAGGCCCATGCTTGGGAGGCAACCGCCATGCATATGATGCAAATGGCGTGCAATCAGTCCAGCTATGAGCTGTGGAAACAATACTCTGCAAAGATGCAGTCAAACCCGCCAATACATCTGCGGGATCTTTTGGACATCAAGCCGTTGGGCAAGCCGGTTCCGATTGAAGAGGTGGAGAGCATCACCTCAATCCGCAAACGGTTCGTGACGCCGGGCATGTCGCTGGGTGCGCTTAGCCCCGAGGCGCACAAGGCACTGAATGTGGCGATGAACCGGATCGGTGCCAAATCCGACAGTGGTGAAGGCGGAGAAGACCCGGCTCATTTTGTGCCCGAGGCCAATGGTGACAATCCGTCGGCCAAGATCAAACAGGTGGCATCGGGCCGGTTTGGCGTTACCGCCGAATATTTGAATCATTGCGAAGAGCTGGAGATCAAGGTCGCCCAGGGTGCCAAGCCTGGCGAAGGTGGTCAGCTACCGGGGATGAAGGTCACCGACCTGATTGCCCGTCTGCGGCATTCGACCAAGGGCGTGACTCTGATCTCGCCACCGCCGCATCATGATATCTACTCGATCGAAGACCTTGCACAGCTGATCTACGATCTGAAACAGATCAATCCGCGCTGCAAGGTGACGGTAAAACTGGTTGCATCCTCGGGCGTCGGCACCATCGCGGCGGGTGTGGCCAAGGCCAAGGCGGATATCATCTTGATCTCGGGCCACAATGGTGGCACCGGGGCGTCGCCAGCAACCTCAATCAAATTTGCAGGCCTGCCTTGGGAAATGGGACTGACCGAGGCGCACCAGGTACTGGCGATGAACAATCTGCGTGATCGGGTGACCTTGCGGACCGACGGGGGGCTGCGGACCGGACGCGACATTGTAATGGCCGCGATGTTGGGGGCCGAGGAATATGGGATCGGCACCGCAGCATTGATTTCTATGGGTTGTCTCATGGTGCGTCAGTGCCAGTCCAACACCTGCCCCGTGGGCGTCTGTACCCAGGATGAAAGCCTGCGTGCCAGGTTCACCGGCAACGCTGACAAGGTCGTCAACCTGATCACATTTTACGCGCATGAGGTGCGCGAGATCCTGGCCTCGATTGGTGCGCGGTCCCTGGATGACGTTATCGGTCGTGCTGATCTCTTGGCCCAAGTCAGCCGCGGGGCGGCCCATTTGGATGATCTGGACCTGAACCCATTGCTAATCACTGTCGATGGTGCTTCGGAAATCGTTTATGATCGCGACAAAGAACGGAATGCCGTGCCTGACACGCTGGATGCTGAAATTGTTCGCGACGCGGCGCGGTTCCTGAATGACGGCGAAAAGATGCAGCTATCCTATGCCATTCAGAACACGCATAGAACAGTTGGTACGCGCACATCCAGCCACATTGTCCAGCACTTTGGGATGCGGAACAAACTACAGCCCGACCATCTGACGGTCAAGCTGCAGGGGTCTGCCGGGCAATCGTTGGGTGCCTATGGTGCGCCGGGCCTCAAGCTGGAGGTGGCAGGTGATGCCAATGACTATGTGGGCAAAGGGCTGTCTGGTGCCACCATCATCGTGCGCCCGCCACGGGTCAGCCCGTTGACGGCCGCTGAAAATACGATCATCGGCAACACCGTGCTTTATGGCGCGACCGACGGGTACCTGTTTGCTGCAGGTCGCGCCGGTGAACGGTTCGCGGTGCGCAATTCCGGTGCCAGGGTCGTGGTCGAAGGCTGTGGCTCCAACGGGTGCGAATACATGACAGGCGGGGTCGCGGTGATCCTGGGTAGCATCGGTGCCAATTTCGGGGCTGGGATGACTGGTGGGATGGCGTATCTTTATGATCCGGATGGCAATGCGTACACCATGATGAACATGGAAACGCTGGTCACCTGCCCGGTCACGATGGAACATTGGGAAGCCGAGCTAAAAGGCCTGATCGAACAACATGCCGCAGAAACCTATAGCCGCAAGGCACAGGATATCCTGCAGTGCTGGGGGCTGGAGCTGGGGCATTTCATCCAAATTTGCCCACAGGAAATGCTTCCGCATATTCCTGTACCGCTCAGCCGTAAGGATTTGTCGATCCCGGCCGAATAAGCGGCAGGGCCTCGCGCCTATTGCGATCAGAGCACAGCACCCCGCCGCTGCGCTTTGACATGAATGGTCAGGCATTGCTCGTTGACACCGCTTTTCAGTCTGGGATGCGCCGCGTATAGCAATGTCCATGACCCGCTGCACGAAATCCGCCCAAAAGCCAAAACGAAACCGTAAGTTGCGCCCGCTATGGCTGCACGCAGCGGGGGTTCCGGGGGTTCTGTTTCTGTGCAGCCTGACGGTGCTGATCCTGTTGCCCCTGGCTTTGGTTCTGCTCTTCTCTGTCGTCAATCCACCCACGACCCCTACAATGTGGTCCGAGGCGCGGCGCTTGGGAGGTGTGGAGCACGAATGGGTTTCGTTCGAAGGCATCGCACCGGTCATGGCCAGAACGGTTGTTGCGGCAGAGGATGCAAATTTCTGTCTGCATTGGGGCTTTGATGTCGACGCTATCCGAGCTGCTATCAACGCGGGCGCGACCCGTGGTGCCTCAACCATCAGTCAACAAACCGTTAAAAACGTCTTCTTGTGGCAAGACCGATCCTGGATTCGCAAAGCATTGGAAACCGCGATCACACCGGTGGTCGAGGCGGTCTGGTCCAAACAGCGGATACTGGAGGTTTATCTGAACATAGCCGAGCTAGACGAAGGTGTGTTTGGTGTCGATGCCGCCGCCGATCATTATTTCGGTCTGGCCCCCGATGCGCTAAGCGCACGGCAGGCCGCGCTGTTGGCCGCGGTTCTGCCCGATCCCAAAAACCGGTCGGCCCGGAATCCATCGACCTTTGTTGCACGCCGTGCCGATGCGGTCATGGATGGGGCAGCTATGATCCGCGCAGATGGGCGCAACGCGTGTTTCGAGGATTGAAACTCGACCGGCCAAGGGGCAAGATCAACCGCCAGCATCCAGATAATGCACAGAGTTTCATGGCCCGCCTGTTTCACGTCCCCCTCTCGCCATTTTGCCGCAAGGTCCGTTTGTGCCTGGCCGAAAAAAAGATCAAGGTGGAGCTGGTCGAAGAACGTTATTGGGAGGCGAACCCTGACTTTCTGCGCCGCAACCCGGCGGCCAAGGTCCCGGTTGTGCGGCTGGACGGCAAGATGA
>JACOMT010000076.1 GCA_014623385.1 Paracoccaceae bacterium | reverse complement strand
CATGCACCCCTGAACGCCTCCCGACAGCACACCAGGTTGATGGTTTGTCCGCAACCCGCCAAATTACGCAGAGGTCTTTGAAAACATGCCCGGACCTTCGACAATATCCGCATTGAGGCGGCTGAGATGATCTGTCCCAAAGACACCGGGGATGGCGTTCAGGCTTGGATGCCCGTCAGGGATCGAGTGGAATCCCACCCCAGAAAAGGCCCCGGAGGGCGAATGTCAGGCTGGGAAAAGCACTCTGATTCCTGAATTGATGAATGATGAAATGTGAATTGTCAGACAGGAACATCATCTTTATTGCGCTTTAAACCCTCCATAGCATTTGACCTGTTGAAGATGTACAAAGCTTGATATTGACGCATAAAAAATCCCAAAGGGAGGACAGATGAGGACACCGCTCGCAAGCGCCTAATGAAATTACAAATCTTTTAAGATCGCCGTTAACAGCGCCTGTAATGCGTAGCCACAGCAATGCGGGGCAACTTCCTTTATCCGATTGCGACCGCCTTCACGTCCTCATCAATATATGGTACATATTGTTTAAAATTGTCGGCAAACATCTGCAACAGTTTTCGTGCCTGCGCGTCATACGCGGCTTTGTCATCCCAAGTCCGGCGCGGGTCCAGCAACAGCTCCGCCACACCAGAGACAGCAACCGGCACCTCGAACCCGAAATTCGGATCCTTGCGGAATTTTACCTCTGCCAGTGCTCCGTCCAGGGCCGCAGTCAAGAGAGCACGGGTTGCCTTGATCGGCATCCGGGACCCGGTGCCATAGGCACCACCGGTCCACCCGGTATTCACCAACCAGCATGTTGCGCCATGCTGGGCGATCTTCTCGCGTAGCAGATTACCGTAAACCTCTGGTCGACGCGGCATGAATGGTGCGCCAAAACATGTTGAAAAAGTCGGCTGCGGTTCGGTTACGCCGCGTTCTGTTCCCACAACTTTGGCCGTGAATCCGGACAAAAAGTGATACAATGCTTGCGCTGGTGTCAGCCGCGCAAGCGGCGGAAGAACACCAAAGGTATCACAGGTCAGCATGATGATGTTTTTCGGATGCCCGCCCAACGCGCTGTTCGACGCGTTAGAGATATATTCCATCGGATAGGCACAGCGCATGTTAGCGGTCAGACTGTCATCCTCGAAATCTAACTCTTTGGTTTCGGGATCAAATACCATGTTTTCTATGATCGTCGCGAATTTGTTCGTGCTTGCGTAAATCTCTGGCTCTGCCTCGGCATTCAGAGCTATGGTCTTTGCATAGCAACCACCTTCAAAGTTAAAGATACCACTGTTCGACCAGCCGTGTTCGTCATCTCCGATCAGCACTCGGCCGGGGTCCGCAGACAGGGTGGTTTTACCGGTCCCGCTCAGCCCAAAAAACACGGCGGTGTCCAGTGGATTGCCAGGCGCGTGATTGGCCGAACAGTGCATGGGCATTATGCACTTGTCAGGCAACAGATAGTTCAGCAGTGAAAACACCGACTTCTTGTTCTCGCCCGCATATTCCGTTCCGCCAATCAGGATCAGCTTGCGATCAAAATTCATCGCAACCACAGTTTCGCTGCGGCAATCATGGCGGTCGGGGACCGCCTGAAAGCCGGGGCAATTGATGACCGTGAAATCGGACACAAAGCTGTCCAGCGCACCCCGGTCCGGGCGGCGCAGCAGATGGCGGATAAACAGGCTATGCCAGGCAAATTCGGTCACCATGCGCACGTTGACCGCATGCGTCGGGTCCGCACCGCATACAAGATCCTGCACGAAATAATCCCGGTCCTTCATGTGTTCGAGCATGTCTTCGTACAGTGCCTCGAACCCAGCTGGTGACATTTCACCGTTTTTTTCCCACCAGATCGTATCGGCGACACCATCTGTTTTGACGATATGCTTGTCCTTGGGTGACCGACCGGTGAACTTACCCGTTGTCACGAGCAGCACACCACCGCGACCCAAAATGCCTTCGTCGCGCGCCAACGCCTGGCTTACCAGATCCGGCTCAATCAGATTGTAATAGACATTGCCTAAACCGCTGATTCCTTGGTGATCAAGACGAAAATTCGAGTTTACCCTTCCAGATGTCATGTGCCCAGATGTCATATGCGGATGTCTCCTTGTGGTGGCAGTAACGCATGTATCAAATCCGGTCCCGCTGCGGTCTTAGCGGTCATGCAGGACATAGCCATGGTTTAGCCATGGTTATGTTAACACGCGGATTTGTAAATTGAGCAGGTAGCCTCAAGGTTATTAGCACCACCAAGACAAAATTTAGCGCAAGTATGTAGGATCGCACAACTTGAAGAGCCATCGAAGGATACAACCGCTTAGATAATGATAAAGACATTTCCATATTTAGAGGATTACGGATAAACTTTCAACTTGGTATACTTTTAGAAAGCGTTCAGGGGTGGTTTGCATGGACCTGTTCAAGTGTCTGCTGATCGGGCAGTGGCACCCCGCAGCTGGCGCGGATGCCCTCAATTGCGGTTGGATTTCATGTTGTGTTGCGGCCCCGGCCCGTATGCACCTGTGCCCGATGCGACGACCCATTGCCGTTTTCGTAACGTGTTGGTGAAGGGCGGTATCCACGATGATCTTCCGGCCGGGGTTTGCCGTCAGATCGGGGATCACGGGCCGAAGCGGTGCAAAGTGGTGCCACACTGGTGCAAAGTACCGCCCCCGCCCCGGCAGCCATATTGACGCACCGCAAGACCGGGCCGAAGTGCAGGCCCCCGACGATCCGGACATGCACTTCAGTGCCGACACGCAAGCACGGTGGGTCAGGAACGGCTTGAAAAGTACGCCGGGCTACAAGATGACATCTAATGGCTTTGCGTGCCCTGGCGAGGAAAGTTTCATCGACAAGGTCTACACGGGCACCCTGTTGGTCGCGGTTGTCGACACTACTCTTTGGTATGTTGATCGGCGGTCTGGACATGCAGCGGATCTCGCTGGGTGCGTTGATCATCGCACTAGGTATGATGGTGGACAATGTCATCGTGGTGGTCGAAGGTACGCTGGTCCGTACGCAAAAGGGCGAGAACACCCGGACAAGGCCGCCATTTCCGTGGTGGGTCAGACCAAATAACCCCTGTTGGGCGGGACCATCGTCGGCATTCTGGCCTTTTCCCCGATTGGGTTTTCGCCGGACAACACTGGCGAATACGCTGGCAGCCTGTTCTGAACGATCCTGATAGCACTTTTGTTTTCCTGGCTGATCACCGTCTGGCTGACCCCATACTGCTATACCCTGTTGATGATGTACCCTGTTGATGAAACCAAACAGCGGGAATGAAAAGGACCAAGCCGAGCGCCTGTTTTATCGCAGCTATCGCAGTTTTTTGGCCCTGCGATAGCTGTACCCGGAGTTCTTTGCCACCTCGACGCGGACCTAGTTTGTTATCGATTGTTTCCCCCCGGATGGCACGGGTATCACGAAGACCACCGTCGCGATCCTGGCCATCAACGAACATGTCCGCAATTTGGACGGTGTGACCGGCACCAACACAATGAGCGGCAACGGCCACGCCCGGTTCATACTGACCTATAGCAGCGAGGATTCAAACCCCACCTATGGCCAGATCCTGGTGGATGTTGAGGACTACAATCAGATTGAACCGCTGATCGGTCGCCATTCAGGTATGGCTGAACGAGGCATTTCCGGGTGCCAATTCCAAAGCATGGAAGTTCGAGCCGGGCCCCAGTGGGGGATCAAGCATCGAAGCCCGTTTTTCGGGCCAGACCCAGTCATCCTGCGGGATTTGTCACAACAGGCCAGAAATATCAGGTACAATGAAGGTGTCGGCGCGATCAAGAATGACCGGCGTGAGCAGGTGCAGGTCATTCGCCCGATTCCGGACACCGAAAACGCCCGACAATTGGATCTGACCCGGTGGATGGATCTGACCCGGTGGATCTGACCCGGGGCGATGTGGCACAGGCATTGAACGGACAGCGTCTGCTGCGCGATATCATCATGCGCCCGGTGGAACAGGATCGAAATTCCACCCAATCCCTACAGGATGTTCAGATCCAGAACCATGTTTGTGACATCTATATTCCCATATATTCCCATTGCCCATGTTGTCAGCCGGTTCGAACTGGTGTTTGAGGCCGGGAACCTGCGCCGCATTGACCACCCATTGCATATCACCGCCCAATCCGACCCTGCCCCGGCCATTTTGGCGGGCCGACCTTTATGAAGCGGTGAAGGCCCTGATCGAGGCTATCCCCCTGCCCTCGGGCTATACATTCAAATGGAAAGGCGAGGCCAATTCCAGTGCCAAGGCGAACCGGGACCTTGGCCCCTGACAATGCCTTTTGGCTCTGGCGCGATGGCAATTGTGGTGGTTCTGTTCTTTAATGCCATGCGCCAGCCGATGATCATCTATCTGACCGTGCCCTTGGCGCGGATCGGGGTAACTTGGGTCCTGACCGCCACTCAGACACCGATGGAGTTCATGGCCATTCTGGGCGTGCTACCCCTGACCGGGATGCTGATCAAAAATGTCATTGTTCTGATCGATGCAACCGACACTCAGATCCGGGACGGCAAACCACGCATGCAGGCGGTCAGGGATGCGGCGGTCAGCCGGGGGTACGCCCGGCTGTTCCGAGCGTTCTGAAAACCATTCTGGGCGTTGTACCGTTACTGTAGAATCGGTTTTTCAAATCGCTGGTCGTGGTCATCACTTGCGGGATCAGTTTCGCGACAGGTCTAATCCTGATTAGCGTGCCGACGTTTTACACGCTTTTCTTTGGCATCTCTGATGATAAGGACCAAGGCAGATGCTTCGGTGAGGGAACAGCCGGTTAACATCGTGAATCAGCAGCAAATCCACACAACCCGAGAACCGCTCATTAGAAATTGCTCGATAAAACATTCAAGCCGTTGATCGGATGCTAGGGAATGGCTATGGAGACTCCAGGCAAGGGGCAGGTTGATTGCTACGAAGGAAAGAGACAAAGATCGCCGCGTATTGATCGCACCGGTCATGGGTACACCACCATTTGCCCCATGTCAGGTCCGGTCGGAACGGGGTGCACGTGCCAGATGGTATTGACAGTCCGCAACGTGACAAAAACCTATGTCACCGCCACCCGGCATGTGACCGTGCTGGACGGTGTGGATCTGGCCCTTGACACTGGGCAATCTGTTGCACTGACCGGGGAAAGCGGCAGCGGTAAGAGCACGCTGTTGCATTTGATTGCAACACTCGATCATTTTGACAGTGGCGAAATTCAGTTGGACGGCACGGTATATTCCACCCTGACAGAGCCAGAGCGCGCCCAACTGCGCCGTCACCGAATCGGCATTGTGTTTCAACAGTTCAACCTGATCCCAACCATGACCGTCGGCCAAAACCTGGTGTTTCAGGCCCGCCTGACCGGACGGGATGATCCCGCCTGGACTGCCCGGATTGCCCGAACACTGGACCTGGCAGATGTGCTGGACGCCTATCCCGAACATCTGTCAGGTGGACAACAGCAACGGGCGGCCATCGGTCGGGCGTTGGCCGTTCGGCCCCGCCTTTTGCTGGCGGATGAGCCGACTGGCAACCTCGACGAACAGAACAGCGACCGGGCGCTGAATCTGATGCTGGAATTGCTGGCGGACAGCGGCACCACACTGTTTCTGGTTACCCATTCAAACCGGCTGGCCGCGCGTCTGGATCAACATTTCCATCTCAGCCGGGGACGCCTGACGTGACCTTTGCGGTATTTTCAGCGTTTTGGTCACACTGGCACCGTCACCCCGGGCAGTTTGCAACGCTGTTGCTCGGACTGGCACTGGCCACGGCACTATGGTCGGCGGTGCAGGCCATCAATGGCCATGCGCGGCACAGCTATGCCGAGGCCGCCAATCTGCTGACACCCCGGGCACAGCTGCATGTCACAGCACGAAGCGGTGGCATGATACCCTTGGACGATTACGTCGCGTTACGCCGGGCGGGTTGGCGGCTGTCCCCGGTCCTGGAAGGGCGCACGCGGCTGGGCGACGGGTTCGTGACGATCCTGGGCGTCGATATGTTCACCTATCCGTTTTTGCCCGAGGGGCTGACCAGCAGCGAAACCGCACCGGCACCCCTGGAGCTGCTCCGGCCACCCGGTGTTGGATTTGCACACCCGCACACCATCGCGCGTCTGGGGTTGGACACGGATGGCTTGCAATTGATTCCCAGCACCCGAATCCCGGTCGGCATCGTATTTGCCGATATCGCTATCGCGGACCGCCGGTTACGCGCGGATGGAAACCTCAGCCGCCTGGTTCTGCCACCGCGCCAGCCAATGACCCGCCCGGCACTGTCCAAGATCGCGCCAAACCTGACCCTGGTCGCGCCCGACGGCGGTCCGGATACGGATGTGGAACCTCTGACCGACAGCTTTCATCTGAACCTGACCGCCTTTGGGCTTTTGTCTTTTGCTGTAGGGCTGTTCATCGTGCAAGGCATGATTGGTCTGGCACTGGAACAGCGCCGGATACTGGTCCGCAGCCTACGTGTCATGGGCCTGACCGCGCGGCACGTGACGCTGGCGCTGTTGACCGAGCTGATGGGCCTTGCCGTTCTGGCCGGGCTGGCCGGGCTGCTCCTGGGCTATGTCATTGCCACCCTGTTGCTACCGGACGTAACAACGACCCTGCGCGGACTATACAACACAGATATTGGTGGTACGCTTGCGCTGCGCCCGGGCTGGGTCGCCTCGGGTCTGGCGATGGCTGTGATGGGAACCACGCTGGCCGGAGCGCATGCGGTGTGGCGGATGCACAATCTGCCGATTGCGGGCATAGCGGGCACCGAGGGATGGGCACAAACCCCCCGCCAAACCATCCGATGGCAGGCCGTGGTCGGCACGGCACTGCTCGGGGCAGGGTTGGTCGTCTTATGGGCTTTTGACGGGCTTTTGGCCGGATTCGGGTTTATGGCGGGTTTTTTGATAGGGGCGGCCCTGCTGTTGCCGCTTTGCCTTGATGGCACTGTTCGTCTGGGCGCGCGATTGGCGGTCAAACCGGTGCCACAATGGGTTTGGGCCGACATGCGCGGCCAACTGTCGGGTTTATCCACGGCGTTGATGGCACTTTTGCTGGCGGTGGCAACCAACATTGGCGTGGGAACAATGGTTTCCAGTTTTCGCCTGACGTTCACCAATTGGCTGGACCAGCGTTTGGCGTCAGAGCTGTACGTCACCGCCCGCGATGACGTACAGGGGGCGCAGGTCGAGATCTGGCTGGCAGAACGCGTACAAGCCGTTTTGCCCGTCCAATTCGCCCGGACAGAACTCGAGGGTCAGCCGATCCGGGTTTATGGCATCGTTGATCATGAAACGTATCGCGATCACTGGCCCCTGCTGGATCATATGCCGCGTGTGTGGCGCATGCTGGCTGATGGACAGGCCGCGTTGATCAATGAACAACTGGCGCGACGACTGAATGTTGGGCCGGGCGATCCGGTGCGGTTCGGCCGTGACCTGCGCCTGCCGGTTGCGGGGGTTTATTCCGACTATGGCAACCCGTTTGGTCAGGCGATCCTGTCGCAGGCTCTGCTACTGTCGCATTTTCCCGATACCCCCAGGCGGCAGTTCGGGGTGCGCATTCCACCCGACGACGTGCCCATGATTGAATTTACCTCGGAACCGGTCCCCTCGACAGCCAACCTAATGGGTATGAAAGGCTGCGGCGAGGCGGGCACAGTGGGCGCATTGGCAGCGATTTCAAATGCCATGCAAGACGCGCTTTGGGAGGCCGGGGTGCAGCAGGTGGACATGCCGTTCACACCGCTCAAGGTTTGGGAATTGTTGCAG